>DXDP01000317.1 GCA_019115445.1 Candidatus Nocardiopsis merdipullorum | reverse complement strand
AGACACAGCAGCCCTTGTGGAGGAACACGAGTCTTGGTGGACCCGAGAACCTCTACAAGGGCTGCACCTGTATCACCAGCCGCAACGCCGAGAGTTGCGTTGTTGATCGATCCCCTAACCGAACGGCATTGTCCCTAGTCCAGCTTCACCCCGAGAAGAGTGTCGACGGTGGCGCGTACCAGGGCGGGCGCACCGGTGTCGGAACCACCCTCCGCAAGCGCGGTGTCGGCCCAGGCGTCGACGGCGGCCAGGGCGGCGGGGGAATCGAGGTCGTCGGCCAGGTGTGCGCGCACGGTGGCCAGGACAGGGGCGGCGTCGGGTCCCGCACCAAGGGCAAGAGCGGACCGCCAGCGTTCCACCCGGGCCGTTGCCGCAGGCAGCTCGGCGTCGGTCCAGGTCCAGGGAGTGCGGTAGTGGTGGGAGAGCATGGCCAGGCGGATGATGGCGGGGTCCACTCCCTCCTCACGCAGGGTGGAGGCAAAAACGAGGTTGCCCTTGGACTTGGACATCTTCTCGCCGTCGAGGCCGACCATGCCGACGTGCAGGTGGTTGTGGGCATTGGGTCCACCGGTGACGCACCGGGTCTCGGCCGCGCCCATCTCGTGGTGCGGGAAGATCAGATCGCTGCCGCCCCCGTTGAGGTCGAAGGCCGGGCCCAAACGGTCCAGCGCGATGGCACTGCACTCGATGTGCCATCCGGGCCGGCCGCGGCCCAGCGGACTGTCCCAGGCGGGTTCTCCGGGGCGTTCGGCACGCCACAGCAGCCAGTCGAGGGGGTCCTTCTTGCCCGCGCGTTGTGGATCGCCACCGCGTTCGCCGAACAACTCCAGCATCTGGGCACGGCTCAGGTTGCTGATCCGACCGAATCGTTCGGCCTCGGCCACGTGGAAGTACAGGTCGCCGTCGAGTTCGTAGGCGGCGCCGGTGTTACGGATGCGTACGGCCAGATCGCTGATGAGATCGATCGACTCCACCACCCCGACGTAGGAGGTCGGCGGGATGATGCGGAGTGCGGCCATGTCCTGGCGGTACACGTCGATCTCGCGGTGGGCGAGATCGCGCCAGTGCACACCGGTGGCCTCCGCCCGTTCCAGGAGCGGGTCGTCGATATCGGTGATGTTTTGCACGTAGTCGACCTCGTGACCCGCGTCCCGCCAGACCCGGTTGACCAGATCGAAGGTCAAATAGGTGAAGGCATGTCCAAGATGCGCGGCGTCGTAAGGGGTGATCCCGCAGACGTACATCCCGACCCGGGACCCGGGTGCCGCGATGTTCTTCTGCCCGGTCGCGGTGTCGTGGACACGCAACGGGTCACCAGTTCCCGGTAGGGGGACGATGTCAGGCGCAGACCATGAACGCATGCCCAGAAGCCTATCCGTCCGCCGATGTGACAAACGACCTGAGAAGAGCGGTTGTGTCAGGTGATGTTCACCCCAGAAAAATCGGGAACAAAGTGCTCCGCGCCACGGTTTCGCGGTACCGGCCGTTTCGGTGCACGTCCCTTCCCTTTGGTGCGCGACCTCAGCGATGCGCTGCCAGGTCGGGTTTGCAGCGCCCGATCAGCAGCGCGCCAAGGACGGCGGCCACCACACAGATCCCGGAGAGGAACTCGTTTCCGAGCCGCCAGTGCAGCAGCGCACCACTGACCGAAACCACGTACAACAACCAGTACGCCCCGGTCTCGATCAGGTTGCCGTGACGGCCCTCCATGGTGCCCCCTGCAGTGCAGTACGTGGGTCGACGTACGCGTTCGACGGGTCTTGGTTCGTCCCCGTGGAAGACATCGCTTCACCGAAGGGACGTTGTTGTCACCCTGGGGGTTTACGCGACCCTTGAGGGTACTCGAACACGCCGAAGGCACGCGAGGGCCGATGTGTGGGTCAAGATCCGGGGCGTGGTTCAGGGTTGGGCGGCCAATTCCCACTCGAGCAGGTCCAGGTCCTGTTCGACGCGGGCCGACGATCCGGTCTCCTCGAGGGCGAAATCGGTGAGGTCGGCGCACAGAGCACGCAGCGTACGGCGGGCCCTGCGGGTCTCGGGGCGCGCGTGTCTGCTCAGCGGCGCCGCATGGGGGTACCCGCTGCCGGTGACAGTGCCTTCGGGGGTACGCAGTTCCCATTGCCAACGTGTTCCGGTCCGCTCGACACGGGTCAGTACACCGGCACCGGTGTCACGCAAGTACACCCATCGACCGGTGAGTTCGGTCGGTTCGAGGATCGGGGTGGTCGGGTACGGGGTACGGGCTGGTTCGGCGCTCACAGCTGTCCTCACTGGGTCGGGGCATGGTCGGTGAAGCAGGGGTCATGCGTTCTGACGCATGATCCGACTGCTCCGTTCACCCTCGACATACGGTCCCGTACGCCGCCTATGACGCGGTATCGAAAAACTTTCGGTCCGAAAGGTCAGATTCTGGGGGGTCGGTGTTCGACCTGTGGCCGCATGGCCGTGGTCTGGACGTCGTACCAGGCATCGGGGTCGGCCGGGTCGCCGGTGAAGGCATAGCGCAGGTTCTGCCGGTCCAGGGCCACCAGGGTGACCGAGCCGGTGGCCCAGATCCTTCCTTCTCCCAGGTCGGCATGGGCGATGAGAGCGGACGGGTCCCCCTTGCTCCCCACCGAGCGGGCCGGGGCCCGGGCCGCTTCGGTGACCAGTCCGGGCCAGTCCCCCCACACCTGGTCGATCGGTGTGTCAGGAACCAGGAGAGGGTCCGGGCGAGTACGGGCGAAGGTGGGCGTGTGTCGAAGGCCCCGAGGATCAGTCGGGTCCAGACCGGTGTTGACCACGACGTTCACGCCTTTGGGCAGGGGCCGGATGTCCAGGCAGCGTCCGTCCCAGCTGTGCAGGGTGGCGCGGTGGGCGTCGGCGTCCAGCAAGTGGAAGGGCGCGTACGAAGTCAGGTCCAGATCGTGGAGGGGATCGCGGAACTGGGTGGACAGGGCGTGCAGCGGTAGTTCTCCTCGGCTGGCGGGGTAAGTGCCTTCCAACGGCATACCGCCGTCCCGGGGCCACCCGTTGAGCAGAGCCGTGACCCGTGGACGGGCCGTGTCCACGGCCAACCAGGTGCCGCCGGCCAGGCGATCACGCCCACCGAGCAGAGTGGGCCGCTCGGGCCAGTGGTGAGCGGGCCGGTCCCAGGGCCGGGAGCGCATTTCGTCTCTGAACGCGGTGATCACCACGGGGGTGTGCGCGCCGGGGTCGAAACCGACGATGACAGTGCACATATCGTTCACTTTAGCCGCCGACCGTCGAGAAGATGGAGAGACGTCCACCACCGGGTGAAGGCCTGTCCTACCGCTTCCGGTCCTGACGTCTTTATAGTCTTGTGTCTCACCCGGCGGCCACGGTACCGCTGGGGCAGATGGTGCCGGTGTTGTGTGGTCCGGTCCCCTCGACCCTCGTCCTTTCATGAACCCACGGAGAGTGCGTGTGCCCGAACATGCCGATCGTTCCACTCCCGATGCCAAGGGCGTCGGGGAATCGGGCGCATGGAGGACCTTCCCGACCACCACAGAGCTGGACGCCGCCGCCTTCTCCGAGAGATACGGGAGGCCCCTGGCGGGGCCACCGGAGGAACCCGGGCTGAGCCGGGCCGAGGTGGCCGCTCGGGTCGCTGCGGGTCGGATCAACGACGTCCCGGTGCGGGCGAGCCGTACCGTCGGACAGATCATTCGCGCAAACGTGTTCACCCGGATCAACGCGATGATCGCGGTGCTGTTTGCGATCATCGCCGTGATCGGCCCGGTCCAGGACGGCTTGTTCGCCATGGTGATCGTGATCAACACGCTCGTCGGGATCTTTCAGGAGCTGCGCGCCAAACGGACCCTGGACGAACTCACGATCGTCAACGCCGCCCACCCTCGGGTGGTGCGTGAGGGTGCCGTGGTGCGGGTGGCCACGCAGGAGATCGTCCTGGACGAGGTGCTGGAGGTCGGGGTCGGTGATCAGATCGCCGTTGACGGTGTTGTGACCTGGTCCGGATCCTTGGAGGTGGACGAGTCGTTGTTGACGGGCGAGGCCGATCCGGTTCTCAAACATTCCGGCGACACGGTCATGTCCGGCAGTTTCGTGGTGGCGGGCACCGGTCGTTTCCGGGCGACCAAGGTGGGTCGGCACGCCTATGCCGCACGCCTGGCCGAGGAGGCCGGCCGATTCTCGCTGGTGCGTTCGGAGCTGCGTTCGGGCATCGATCGAATTCTGACCTGGATCACCTGTGCCCTGGTCCCGATCGGGGGGCTGTTGATCTACAGCCAGCTGGTCATGGGTGGGCGTGTGACGTCGGATTCCCCTTCGGCCGACGGACAGATCTCCGGGCCGCTCGCGGATTCGCTGCGCGGCATGGTGGCGGCACTGGTTTCGATGATTCCCGAAGGTCTGATTCTGCTGACCAGCATCGCGTTCGCGGTCGGTGTGATTCGGCTGGGACGGCACAAGTGTTTGGTGCAGGAGTTGCCTGCGATCGAGGGGTTGGCCCGGGTGGACGTGGTGTGCACCGACAAAACAGGCACTCTGACCGAGTCCGGGATGAAACTCACCAAGATCCATGATCTGGGAAGGCACCCCGACGAAAAGAACCGCTCCCCCACCCTTGTGCTGGCCGCACTGGCCGCAGCCGATCCCGATCACAACGCGAGCATGGCCGCGATCGCGCAGGGTTGTGCGGACTCGGCCGTACCCACACCGGACTGGCCGGTCACCGCGTTGGCCCCGTTCTCCTCCGCGCGCAAGTGGAGTGGCGCCGGTCTGCTCACCCCCGACGGGGAGGAACACTGGGTCCTGGGTGCCACCGATGTACTGGTCTCTTCGAAGGATCCTGCCGTGGCCGAGGCCGAGCGGTTGAGCGCCCAAGGGCTACGTGTCCTGCTGTTGGCGCGGGCCTCCTCCGTCGACGCCGAGGAGGCCCCCGGCGTGGTCCACCCGGTCTGCCTGGTGGTCCTGGATCAGAAGGTGCGCCAGGACGCTGCTCCCACCCTGGACTACTTCGACTCCCAGGGCGTGGACGTCAAGATCGTCTCGGGTGACCATGCCGCCTCGGTCGGTGCCGTGGGACGTGCACTGGGGCTGCGTGGGGCCGAGCATCCCGTGGACACCCAGGAGCTGCCCGACGACCAGGACGAGTTGGCTCGCCGGGTCGAGGCACACTCGTCCTTCGGCCGGGTCACCCCCGAGCGCAAGCGCGACATGGTGCGGGGACTGCGCGATCGTGGACACACCGTGGCGATGACCGGTGACGGGGTCAACGACGTGCTGGCGTTGAAGGAGTCCGACATCGGTGTGGCAATGGGTTCGGGCAGCCCGGCCTCCCGCTCGGTCTCACAGTTGGTGTTGCTGAACAACCGCTTCTCGGCGCTGCCTCGAGTGGTGGCCGAGGGCCGTCGGGTGATCGGCAACATCGAACGGGTCGCGAGCCTGTTCCTCACCAAGACGACGTACACGATGGTCCTTGCCACGGTGGTGGGGGTGCTTGCGGTGTCCTACCCGTTCTTTCCTCGGCACGCCACGCTCATCAACGCGGTGACCTTCGGTATCCCGTCGTTCTTCTTGGCCCTGGCACCCAACACCGACATCGTCCGGCCGGGGTTTGTGATGCGTACGCTGCGGTTGGCCGTTCCGGCGGGAATGATTTCGGGGATCGCTGCCGTGACCACTTACCTTCTGGTGTTGGGTGGGCGTACCGTGCCCGACCCCTCGGACCGCACTGCCGTGGTGATCACCTTGTGCACGACCACTTTGTGGGTCCTGCTCCTGGTGGCCAAGCCGTACGTGTGGTGGAAGATCGTCCTGGTGGGTTCCATGGTGGGGCTGCTGTTGCTGGCCATCGTCACCCCGGTGGGACAGTGGTTGTTCGACCTGGACGTGAGTGAGCCGACCAAGGTCCTGACCGCCCTGGCGGTGGCCTCGGTGGCGATCATCGCGATCACGGTGGTACGGATCTTGGAGGATCGGTGGACCACTCGCCTTGGTTCTCGAACCACCGAGGACACGTCCGAGGCACCCGAAAAGCGCACCGTCGAACCGGTCTGAGCTTTCGGGGTCGGTGTGGGGACCGAACAACTACGTACGGAGGCAACATGGTGGACGATGACGACCTGCGGCACTTGCGGCGTGCGGTGGAGTTGGCAGCCCAGGCCCTGAGGTCGGGGGACGAGCCGTTCGGGTCGGTGTTGGTCGGCGCGGACGGTGAGGTGCTCTTCGAGGATCACAACCACGTCGCCGGGGGCGACCGTACCCAGCATCCGGAGTTTGCGATCGTCCGGTGGTCGACGGCCCACATGAGTGCCGCCGAACGTGCCGAGGCGACCGTCTACACCTCTGGTGAGCACTGCCCCATGTGTTCGGCCGCGCACGGTTGGGTGGGTCTGGGACGGATCGTGTACGCCAGTTCCTCGGCCCAGTTGGGTTCGTGGTTGAAGGAGTGGGGTGTGCCCCCGGCTCCGGTACGAACGCTGCCGATCGGCGAGGTCGTGCCCGACGTCACCGTGGACGGTCCGGTGGATTCCTTGGCCGAGGAGGTACGCGAGCTCCAGGCCCGCTTCTACGGCCGGCGGTGATCTCAGTTCCCGGGTTCGTCCTCGGGTTCGAAGCGGCCCTGGATGACACGGCCTCGGTTGGGTGAGGACGTGCCGGCGGGACCGCTGCCGGACCCAGGACCCCCGGGGTCTCCCGTCCCGTCCTGTGTGCTCTGGGGTGGAACACGCACCTGGTCGAGGAGTTCTTCCTCCATCCGGTCGCGCATTTTCTGCATGCGGCGCTCCACCCACCCGGTGAAGGCCCAGCGCAGCAGCGGGCGGGTGAAGGGGGTGATCAGCAAAAGCCCCAGTGCAGCGGTGATGAACCCGGGAACGACCAGCATGACGCCACCGGCCATGAGCATCAGGGGGTCGAACACACCCTTGCGTGGGTGCTC
>DXDP01000316.1 GCA_019115445.1 Candidatus Nocardiopsis merdipullorum | reverse complement strand
AGGCCGGGAAGGTGGTTACTACGTTCGTCCCACCGTCTTCGCCGACGTGCGCAACGACATGCGCATCGCCCAGGAGGAGATCTTCGGTCCGGTACTGGCCCTCATCCCCTACGACTCGGTCGACGAGGCCGTCACCCTCGCCAACGACACCGTCTACGGGCTCAACGCTGCCGTGTGGTCGGGCGAAGCGGCCGAGGGACTGAAGGTGGCACGTAGGCTCCGCGCGGGCCAGGTCGAACTCAACGGAGGCGCGCTCAACCCTCGGGCACCTTTTGGTGGGTACAAGCGTTCCGGTAACGGGCGTGAGTGGGGCCTGCCCGGCCTGGAGGAATTCTGCGAGATCAAGGCCATACAAAGGTAGTGCCGTGTGCCCGGCCTCACTTCCCGGAAACCTCCTGCGGGGGAATCGGGTCCGGTGCGGAACGCGTTGTGTCATATGGGAAAATCCCTCCCAGTATCCCGTGGTCGGACTCGATCGAGGTGTGAGTTGAGTAATAAGCCCCAGGTCTCCAAGGCCAGTCCCATCGGCCAAGACATCAAAATCATCATGATGTACAACGTCATCGTCGTGGCTGCCATGGTCGGCTTCGCCATCCTCGGTCTGAGCATCGCCTCCGTTGCCGTGGGTTCTTGAGGGTCGACCCGCAAACCCCACGATCGACATCGCAGCGCCCCGTCCCCACCGATCGGGACGGGGCGCTGCGCGTTCGACCCGATGACCTGTCAAACTGGTCGGGTGCGTGTTTACCTTGGATCAGATCATGCGGGCCATGAACTCAAAGAACACCTCGCCTCCTGGCTGAAGGAGCAGGGGCACGAGGTCGTGGACATGGGCCCGGCGGTGTACGACGCCGTCGACGACTACCCGCCCTTCGTCCTGCGCGCCGCCGAGGGAGTGGCACAGGACCCGGGGTCGTTGGGGATCGTCATCGGTGGTTCGGGCAACGGCGAGCAGATCGCCGCGAACAAGGTCAAGGGCGTCCGTGCCGCTCTGGCCTGGAGCGAGGAGACGGCGAAGCTGGCGCGTGAGCACAACGACGCGAACGTGCTCAGCATCGGTGGCCGTATGCATCCTCTGGAGGAGGCGACCCGATTCGTCGAGGTCTTCCTGTCCACCCCCTACAGCGACGCGGAGCGACACACCCGCCGCATCGACATGCTGTCCCACTACGAAAGGACCGGGGAACTCCCGCCCTTGCCGTGACGCGGTTCTGTGACCGTGCGTGCCCCCGGATCGACCCGGTCGGTGCCGGGGGCCGGACATGAATCCGAGCCGACAAGTTTTCGGAAAAATCAGGCCCAGACCTCTGGGACATGGGAGAAGTCCACGTGCGGACCCGGATTTGGGTTGACCCGTTAACAGGGATATCGGGGGTGCTTCTTCCGATCGCACGTGCTACTTCCCCACCCTCCGCGCTACAGTTCGTGCACAGCGATGGTCCCCACGACCCAAGTGTGGGGGTCTCCCACCGTCGCCCGCGCCGCACCGTTCCCGGGGTCGCCCATGCTTCCCCGGAGCACCGAACCACCCACCGCTCGACCGAGTGCGTGTGGGGAAGCCGAGCTGAGAACCGACTGCCCCGCGGGCAAGCGGGTGCGTCCAGTCAGAGGAACGATGAACGCCACACGGACAGCCAAAACCCGCCGGCTGCTGCGCTCCATGGGCCAGCGGCTCGTCGCGCTGCTCCGGCGCAAGGTGTTGTTCCGCTACCGGCTCGTTCTCATCACCCTGGTCGTGATCGCCGTCGGTATCGGCCTGGGTGCGGTCTGGGGGCCGCCGGGCTGGTTTCCGCCCAGCTCCACGATCCTGACCGTGCTGGCCGGTGGCCTGTTGCTCCGGCGCAAGAGCCTGGCCTTTTTGCTCGGAGTGGTCGCCGCGGTCCTGGTGTTCGTCGCCTTCATGCTCGACTTCGGCCAGGTGGGCCCCGGTCTGCTCGTCACCATCGGGGTCACCGCCGTGTTGTCCTACCTGCTTTCGGGGGTACGTGAACGACTCGGCGTCCAGGGCCTGAGTGGCGAGATGATGCTGTTGGATCTGCGTGACCGTCTACGACACCAGGGGCGTCTTCCCGAACTCCCCGAGGGGTGGGGCCGAACCGCCGTCCTTCGACAGGCGGGGGGATCCTCCTTCGGGGGTGACTACGTGGTGTCCAACCGGGACGGTGATCGGCTCGACGTGGCCGTCGTGGACGTGTCCGGCAAGGGTGTGGACGCAGGGACCCGGGCGCTGATGTTGTCGGGGGCCTTCAGTGGACTCATCGGTGCCGTGCCTGTCGCGGACTTCCTCGCCCACTGCAACGACTACCTGATCCGCAACAACAGCGGCGAGGGGTTCGTCACTGCCGTGCACCTGAGTGTGGACCTGGCCACAGGCGAGTACCGGATCGCCTCGGCGGGCCACCCGCCCGCGCTGCACTACGACAGTGGCACCGGGATGTGGGGCACCAGTGAGGCCAAGGGGGTCGTCCTCGGTGTCGTCCCCGAGATGACCTATGCCTCCGTCGAAGGCATGCTCAGGCCCGGCGACGCACTCATGCTCTGCACGGACGGACTCATCGAGACCCCGGGGGAGGACATCGATTCCGGGATCGACCGGCTCCTGGGGGAGGCGGAGACCCTCGTACGGAAAGGCTTCGGAACCGGCGCCGAACGGCTCGTGGACACACTCAGCAAGGACAAGAACGACGACTGCGCACTCGTCGTCCTGTGGCGAGACTGAGATCCCTGTGGGCCTTCCCCGGCCCGTCGTGGCCCGCCCCGGCCACCAATGGCTGTAGGCTCGGGGTGCTCCCCGTCCCATGTACGGCGATTCGTTCCGTACCAAGTCCCCGGCTCGTCGTGCTCGCCCTCATCTTCCACCCCCGGGCGTCAACTCCGCACGACCACCACGACATCGGGACCCGGAGCGATGGTTGTGGACCCAGGAGTTTCTCCGAGAATTGGTCGTCACCCACGGGTGTGCCTGTGGGGTGCAGAGGACGCGAGGGGGTGCTTCGCATGTCACAAGGCGAGCGCGCTGATGAACTGCTTGAACAGATCGAGAAGAGCGATCTGACCGGGATCCGGCTCTGGTTGGCCGAACACAGACCCTACGAGATCGCCGACGAACTCTCGCGTATGTCCAGTAGTGACGCGATCATCCCTTTTCGGCTCCTGGACAAAGATCGTGAGCTGGAGGTCTTCGAGGAACTCGACCCCAGCCAGCAACAGGCCGTCCTCCTCGGCCTGCGCGGTCAAGCCTTCCATCAGATCCTCGAGAAGATGGAACCGGACGACCGGGCCCGACTCATCGGGGAGGTCCCCGCCAAGGTCGCCACCCGGGCCCTTGCCGGGCTCAGCCCCGCCGAACGCAAGATGACCGCCGCGCTGCTGGGGTACCCGGAGGACTCCGTCGGCCGGTACATGACCCCCGAGGCCGTCATCCTGCACCGCGACCTGACTGTCGCCCGTGCCTTGGAGGTCGTGCGCGCCAAGGGGACCGATGCCGAGACCGTCTACACCCTGCCCGTGGTCGGCGATGGTCGACGCCTGGCCGGCACGATCGAACTGGGGACCTTGGTCACCAGTGACAAGAGCCGGTTGATCAAGGACATCGTCGATGTGTTCGTGCCTCGTGTCCAGGCCACCGAACCGGTCGAGAGCGCAGCTCGCCTCATGCAGGAGGCCAACCTGGTCGCGTTGGCGGTCGTCGACTCCGAGGAACGTTTCGTGGGGCTGCTGACCTTCGACGACGCACTCGAGATCATCGAGGCGGCCGACACCGAGGACATGGCCCGTCAGTCCGGTGCCAGTCCGGTCGTGGACCACTACGTCACCGTCAGTGTGTTCCGCCTGGTCAGCGCACGTGCGATGTGGCTGATAGTGCTGTTGGTGGCGGCCACGCTCACCGTCAACGTCATGCAAGCGTACGAGGCCACATTGGAGCAGGTCACAGCGCTTGCTCTGTTCGTACCGATGCTCATCGGTACAGGCGGCAACGTGGGGGCCCAGTCGGCGACCGCGATCGTGCGTGCCCTTGCCGTCGGTGAAGTGCGTGTGCGAGATCTGCCCCTTGTCCTGTGGAAGGAATGTCGGGTCGGGCTGATGCTCGGGCTGCTCCTGGCCGCTCTTGCTCTGGGCATCGGCTCTTTCCTGGTCGGAGCGGCCATCGCGATCGTGGTGGGTTGCACTGTCATCGCCATCTGTACCTGGGCGGCGATCATCGGTTCGATGATGCCCCTGTTGGCGAACAAGGTGGGAGTGGACCCGGCGGTGGTCTCCTCACCCATGGTCGCCACACTGGTCGACGCCACCGGTTTGATCATCTACTTCTCCATCGCCCGGTTGATCCTTGGCATTTGAGCTGCGCTTTCACAGAATGAAGGCGCCCGTGACCGGGTATCGCTCCCCACAGGCATGAAATAACCACGACCGACGTCGCAGGGAGGATGTCATGCCTGGTGCATCAGAAGTTTTCAACCGCCTGAAGAAGGCTGTCACGGGTAATCCCGACAAGGCCGAGGGGGCGGTGGACAAGGCAGCGGACACGGCCAAGAAGGCCACCGGTGGTTCCCATGACGAGAAGATCGACAAGGGAGCGAACAAGGCGACGGAGTACCTACGCAAGCAA
>DXDP01000315.1 GCA_019115445.1 Candidatus Nocardiopsis merdipullorum | reverse complement strand
TTCCTGGCCGAGGCCAGCGACCTGCTCGCCGGAACCCTGGACGAGCGGATGACCGGTGCTCTGGCCGCTCAACTCATCACTTCCCGCATGGGCCGGTGGTGTGCCATCCACACCACCAACGACCTGGGGGTTTCTCAGCTGACGCACGTGATGCACAGCGACGAGAACCACAACGAGATATTGCGCTCGCTGCTCACCGTCCTGCCACCGCCGCATCAGCGTGAACCCCAACCCCTGTGGTCGCCCTCCGATCTGTCCGGTGAGGGGTTCGACGAACAGTTCGTCCATGACCTGGCACGTGGCCCGGCCATCAGCATCCCTCTGGTCGCACACGGACGTGAACTGGGTCGGATGACCATCGGCAAGTACGAGACCGACGAGTTCACCCGTGACGACGTCGACGTCGCCGACGACCTGAGTCGCCGCGTGGCCTCGGCCATGGAGAACGCCCGCCTGCACGAGAAGCAGGCAGCGATGAGTCAGGCCCTGCAACACAGTCTGCTGCCGCCCAAGGAGAAGGAACCGGTCATCCCCGGTGTGGACCACGCGGTCTTCTACCGGCCCGCCGACGAACGCAACGTCGTCGGTGGTGACTTCTACGACGTGTTCGCCGCCGGTGGGCGCTGGTGCTTCGCCATCGGTGACGTGTGCGGAACCGGCCCGGAGGCGGCCGCCATCACCGGCCTGGCCCGGCACACACTACGTGCACTGGCCAAGGAAGGGTTCACCCCCGCCCACATCATGCAGCGCCTCAACATGGCGATCCTGGAGGAGAACACCTCCACCAGATTCCTCACCATGCTGTACGGGGAGATGACCCCTTCCACCGATCCCGAGGTCGGTATGCGGGTACGCCTGGTCTCGGCGGGGCACCCGTTGCCCCTCCGACTCACCGTCAACGGGGATGTGCGGTCCTTCGGCTCCTCCCAGCCGTTGCTCGGGGCTTTCGAGGACGTCGGTTTCACCACCGAAAGCTACGACATCCGTCCCGGGGAAGTGGTCCTTGCGGTGACCGACGGTGTCACCGAGCGGCGCAGCAACTCCGACATGCTCGGTGATGAGGGTCTGACCAAGATCTTCGCCAACGCCCAGGGGCTCAGTGCCCAGGCCGTGATCAGCCGCATCGACCGGGAACTCGAGGAGTACGCGCCGGGTGGACACACCGACGACACGGCGATGCTCGTGCTGCGTTTCCTGTGAACGTTCCGGGGCCCGTACCCGGTGCAGCAGGGTGCGGCACCGACCCGGCGTGTCCCGGAACTACAACCAGCCCATGTCCTGGGCGGTACGGATCGCCGCCATGCGGTTGTCCGCCCCGATCTTGCCGATGGCGTTGGACAGGTAGTTGCGGACGGTGCCCTCGGACAGGTGGAGCAGACCCGCGATCTTGGCGACACCGGTGCCGTCGGCGGCGGCACGAAGAACCTCGGTCTCGCGGTCGGTGAGGGGACTTTCACCACCGACCATGGCGGCGGCGGCAAGATCGGTGTCGATGTAGCGGCCACCCTCGTGGATGCGGCGGATCGCGCCGGCGAGCTGCTCCACCGGGGCGTCCTTGGCGAGGAACCCACGAGCACCGGCGGCCAGGGCACGACGCAGATACCCGGGACGACCGAAACTGGTGAGGATGACCACACCACAATCGGGTGCGCGGCTCCTGAGTTCGGCTGCGACTTCGAGACCGGTGGCGCCGGGCATCTCGATGTCGAGGACGGCCACGGCCGCACCGTGCTCGAGGACGGTGTCGACGACCTGGTCACCACGGCCGATCTCGGCGACGACCTCCAGGTCCTCCTCCAGACCGAGCAACGCGGCTATGGCTCCACGAACAAGGTGTTCGTCATCGGCGAGCACGATGTTGATCAAGATCTGCCCTTCCGCCGTGTCGCCGATGGCGCGACCCGGTATCGTTCCGGTCACCACGACGTGTCGATTCGTGGCACTCGCGGAGCCCTGCCCACAAGGGGCGAGAACGGACTCGAAACCCGGCCATATCGGTTTCTCACCCTGTTCTAACTCATGCGACGCATGATGGAACATGTCAAGCGGATCCTGCCGTCCCGTCAGCCCGGAGGATGAGTTGAACTCCAACGAACCCCATGAGGGATCGGAGCCCGGTCCGTCGGCCGAGGGCCCCGAGCACCAGCCCGTCGATCCGACCCCCGAAGCTCACCCCCCGAGTGGGGACGATCCTTCCGCCGAGGGTACCGGGCAACAACCTTCCGGCGCACAGCCGCCGGAACCCGGTCCTTCGCACGGTGACCTTCCCGGCGGAAACCGACCCTCGGGGCCGCCGAGCTGGGTCACCGACCCCGGACGTACCCCCACACCCGACAGCGGGTGGGGTTTTTCGGCCGGGCACCACTCGACCGGGCACCACTCACAGCAGGGCGGCCACGCCCCACCGCCCGGGGGCCCACAGCCTCCGTACGGCAACACCGGCGCCTTCCAGGCGCCCGGGATGGCCGGCCCACCGCACGGCGCGTACGCCCACCCTCAGTACGGCCACCCTCCGCCCCAGCCGGAGAGGAAACGCGGAAACGTGGTGACCATCGCCCTGATCACCGCACTCATCACCAGCCTGATCGTGGGCCCGGCCGCCGCCTTGGGCAGCGCCTACCTGTTCCCCGACGGGCTGGGCTCGCCCAGCAGCTCCCTGAGCGGGGAACAGGGGAGCACCCCGACCGAGGGTGAGGCCGGAGAGGTCGCCGACAAGGTCCTGCCCAGCGTCGTGTCCATCCAGACCCCGCAGGGCGGCGGCAGTGGGGTGATCCTCTCCTCGGACGGTCAGATCCTCACCAACTCGCACGTGGTGACCGCCACGGAGGGAGAGCCCCTGGAAGTGCTCTTCAACGACGGAACGGCCGCAAGGGCCGACATCCTCGGCGCCGACCCGGTCTCGGACATCGCGGTCATCCAGGCACAGGACACGGGAGGCCTGACCCCGGCCGAGCTCGGTGACTCCGACCAGGTCGGCGTGGGTGGCGATGTCATCGCGATCGGTTCCCCGCTGGGCTTGTCCGGCACCGTCACCACGGGTGTGGTCAGTGCCCTCAACCGGCCGGTGAACACCGGGATGACCGAAAGTGGTGAAGCACAGACCTCCACGGTCATCAACGCGATCCAGACGGACGCGGCGATCAACCCCGGTAACTCGGGCGGACCCTTGGTGAGCATGGCCGGTGAGGTCATCGGCATCAACACGGCCATCGCCGGGGTCTCACAGGAGAGTGGCTCGGTCGGTCTGGGCTTTGCCATCCCCATCAACCAGGCGCGGCCGATCGCCGAGCAGCTCATCGAAGAGGGAAGCGCCAGCTACCCGGCCATCGAGGCCACCATCGCGGGCGACCCCGCGGGGGGTGCCCGGGTCGTGGAGGTGACCGACGGCGGTGCCGCCGACGACGCCGGACTGGAGGCCGGTGACGTGGTGGTCTCCGTGGACGGGGACTCGGTGGACACCCCCGACCAGCTCATCGCGGAGATCCGTGCCCACCACCCCGGTGAGGAACTCACCCTCGGGGTTCTGCGTGGGGGCGAGGAACCGGAGGAGGAAGTGTCGGTGACCCTCGGAGAGCAGAGCGCCGACGATGCCGAGTCCGAGGGGGACTGAACCTTCTCGGTACCGGAAGGGGTGCACCCAGCGGGGGCGGGTGCACCCCTTCTCGTGTGTCCACCTGCCCGTGGTCCAGTGGTGGTCATCGCCGCAAGAGGGTCGGTCACCACGAGGTCGGGCCCTCGACCGTCTCGACCGTTCAGTGCCGTCACCGGGTGTACAGGGGCAGACGGAACCCGATCACGGCTCCGCCGGCTTCCCGGTTACCGGCCAGGACCTCTCCCCCGTGGGCGTGGGCGATCTCCCGCACCATGGCCAGGCCAAGACCCGATCCGGCCAGACCACGCGCGCCGGTGGAACGGTAGAAGCGTTCGAAGACCCGGTCGAGCTCGTCCGGGTCGATGCCGGGCCCGCGGTCGATGATCTCCACCGTCCCCCGGCGGACACGGATCTCGATGGGTTCGGTCCCCTCGGGGTCGAATTTGGCGGAGTTCTCCACGGGGTTGGCCACAGCGCGTTCGAGCGAGCCGGGGCGCCCCCACACGAGGCTGTCGTCGGCGTCGACGAGGATCTCCCGGTGCGTGCGACGACGGGTGCGTGCGGCCACGCGCTCGGCGACCTCGCGAAGTGCCACCTCGCTCATCGGCTCGTCCTCGTGGTCCCCGGTGGCCAGACCGACGAGTTCGTTGACCAGATCGGTCAGTTCACGGGTCTCGCCCTGAAGGTCGTCGATGAGTCGTTCCCGTGCCTGCGGTGAGAGTCGTTCGATCCGGCCGAGGACCTGCACGTTGGTGTGCAAGCTGGTGAGTGGGGTGCGCAACTCGTGTGCGGCGTCCTGGACGAGGCGGCGTTGCTCTTCCTTGGAGCGGGTGAGCTTGGCGAGCATGTCGTCGAAGGCGTCACCCAGGCGGCTGACCTCGTCATGACTTCCGTCGGTTTCTTCCCCACCCGATTCGGGGGTGACGGGATCGAGGCGTCCGGTGGAGCTGACGTACTCGGCTGCGTCGGTCAGGCGTACCAGCCGGTCGGTCATGCGGTGCCCGATGAGCCAGCCGACCGCGGCTGCGCACAGGGCCACGAACAGGCCCACCCACAGGATCTGGGTGGCGAGCCGACCGATGATCGCCTCGGTGGGCGAAATACGTTGGACGAGCTGCACGGCGCCCTGTGAATCACCGATCGAGACCGTGGCCAGGCGCAGACTCTGGCCGTCGGCGACGAGTTCACGGATCTCGACCAGACCGGGGTCCCCGGCTGTGGCGATCTCCATGTCCTTCGAGTTCACGGGGAACTGGAGGATCTCGGCGGTGTCCTGGTCGGCCACGGCCACGGTACGGCTGCCGTCGGGGCCCAGGTACTGCACCTGGGAGTGTCCGCCGGGGACGATGAACGTGCCGGAGTCGCCGAGGTCGCCGTCACTTCCGTAGCGGGCCACGACGGCCTCGGCGACCTCGGAGACGGCGCGTTCGAACTCGTTCTCGACGTCGGTGCGGATGAGTGTGGCCGCGGTGGTGTAGGCGAGCGAACCGATCAGAGCGATGGTCACCGCGGCCACCAGGGCCAACAGAGCGGCGAAACGGGTGCCCAGACGCCAGCTCCCCGGATTCAGCAGCACGGCCGGACGGAGCGGCGCTTCGGGGCGAGGTGTGTCGGTCACTGGCTCACCCCTGTGGGCGAAGGGTGTACCCGACACCGCGTACGGTCTGGATGAGTGATGTGTCACCCTCCTCCAGTTTGCGTCGCAGATAGCTGATGTAGACGGCCAGGTTCTTGGACTCGGGGCCGAAGTCGTAACCCCAGATGCGGTCGTAGATGGTGGTGTGGTCCAGGACGATTCCCGCGTTACGCATGAGCAGTTCCAACAGGTCGAACTCGGTCTTGGACAGCTCCACCTCACGCTCACCACGCCACACCCGGCGGGCACGCGGATCCAATCGGAGTTCACCGACCGTGAGCAGCCGCTCCACGTTCTCCCCGTCGGGTACGGGGGTGGCTCGGCGCAACAGGGCGCGCAGGCGAGCGAGCAGCTCCTCGAGCTCGAAGGGTTTGGCGAGATAGTCGTCGGCACCCGCGTCCAACCCCGCCACCCGGTCGGGGGTCTCCACCCGCGCGGTGAGCATGAGGATGGGGGTGCGATCCTTCTCCGCACGCAGAACACTCGCCACCCCGAGCCCGTCCACACCGGGCATCATCACGTCGAGGACGATCAGGTCGACGGGTTCGGCGTGTACGGCCGCAAGGGCCTGGACCCCGTCCGCGACCGTACGAACCCTGTACCCCTCGAGTTCGAGGGCACGTTCCAGGGAGTCACGGATCGCCCGGTCGTCATCTGCCACGAGTACGGTCGCGATGGGTTCCATGGTCGCCATGCTGCCGTATCCGGGTGAGAGCCCGGTAAGAGCACGCCGAAGCCCTGGGACCTCAGGTTCTGGGGGTGAATTCCCGGGTGCGCCTCAGTCCGGCGGCCCGGCCCTTGCCGGCCACGACCAACGCCATCTTGCGGGAGGCCTCGTCCAACATCTCGTCGCCGAGCATGACGGCGCCGCGACGGTCCACGGTGGTGGCGTGCTCGTAGGCGTCCAGGATCAGTTCGGCGTGGTCGTAGTCCTGTTGTGTGGGCGCGTAGACCTCGTTGGCGGCTTCCACCTGCAAAGGATGCAGCACCCACTTGCCGTCGAAGCCGAGTGCCGCGGTCCGTCCGGCGGAGCGCCGGAAGGCGTCCACGTCACGGATCTGCAGGTGGGGTCCATCGATGGCCTGCAGACCGTACGCGCGAGCGGCCGTGAGGATGCGCATGAGCACGTAGTGGTAGGCATCACCGGT
>DXDP01000004.1 GCA_019115445.1 Candidatus Nocardiopsis merdipullorum | reverse complement strand
ACAAACCTTACGAATGCTAAGTGAATCTGCCCCTGGATGCATCGATGCCCATTCTCCAATCAGAATTTTTGTCCCATGATGTGATCCCAGTACCAATACCTGTCCACCCACCGTGATTCGAGGAGGGGTCTTCATGCTCTCCAACGCCGCTCAACAGTGTCCCTTCCTCACGGGGGAGGAGAAGGGCCGAACCGAGGAGGACCTCTCGGCCGCGCGGGCCCGCAGGGCCGAGGAGAACAAGGGACAACCCACCCTGACCTTCGAACGCAACACCCCCTACGTCGACTACGTGGGTATCGACACCCTGCTCGGCCTGAATCGGCCGCGTACCGAAGAACCGACCGAGTCCTCCTTCATCATCACCACACAGGTGATGGAGCTGCTCTTTTCTTTGCTGATCGAGCAGTGGGAGGCGGCCCGCGACGCCCTGGAGGCCGACGACGTGGCCGGTGCCCTGTCCTGGCTGCGCCGCTCCCGCAACGTCCAGGACGTGCTCACCGGCTCCTGGGACCTGCTCGCAGACATGACACCCACCCAGTTCAACCGGTTTCGGGACTCCCTGGGTGAGGCTTCGGGCTTTCAGTCGTACACCTACCGCCATCTGGAATTCCTCCTGGGCAACAAGGCCGAACCGATGGTGCGTCCCCACAAGGGGATGACGCAGGTGGCGGACCGACTCCGTACGGTGTTGGCCGAGCCGAGCCTGTACGACGCGGCGTTGCGCCTGCTGCACCGACGAGGTCTACCCGTTCCGGAGGACAAGGTCGAGCGCGACTGGTCCCGCCCCCACGAACCGGACCCGAACGTGGCCAAGGCCTGGACACAGATCTATGACGATCGACCCGACAACGAGCTGCTCCAGTTGGCCGAGGCACTGCTCGATGTCGCCGAGCGGGTGACGCGCTGGCGCCATCGCCACCTCATGGCGGTCAAGCGCACCATGGGTGGTAAACCCGGCAGTGGCGGTTCGAACGGCCTGACCTGGTTGGCTCGCAACGCCGAACAGGATGTCTTCCCCGAACTTTGGATGCTCCGCAGCGACGTCTGAACCGCATCTGACCAGAACCGAAGAAACTTGGGTACCCCATGACCTCCATCACCCGTGAAGAGTGCGTCGCACTCGACGCAGCCGACCCCTTGGCCGCTCTCCGTGACGAGTTCTTCCTTCCCGAAGGCGTGATCTACCTGGACGGCAACTCCCTGGGCGCGTTGCCTCGCTCCACACCGGACCGGGTGGCCGACATGATCGAACGGGAGTGGGGACGCGATCTCATCCGCAGTTGGAACGAGGCGGGATGGTGGGACAAGCCTCGCACCCTGGGTGCCAAGGTCGCCCCGCTGATCGGTGCCGGGCCGGACGAGGTCGTCGTGGGTGACGGAACATCCACGAACCTGTTCAAGGTCGTGGTGGCGGCGCTACGCATGTCCGAACGGAACGTCGTTCTGGGGGAGAGGGGCAACTTTCCCACCGACCTGTACATCACCGAGGGGGCGGCGACTCTGACCGGGGCCGTGCACCGTCGGGTCGATCCCGACAGTGCCGAACTGTCTGCCGCTCTGGCGGAGGAAGACGTGGCGGTCCTGACACTCAGCCACGTGGACTACCGCAGTGGAACCTTGCGGAACATGCCCGCGATCACCCGACTGGCGCACGAGCACGGTGCACTGGTGGTGTGGGATCTGTGCCACAGTGCGGGTGCGGTACCGATGGATCTGTCGGACAGCGATGTCGACTTCGCCGTGGGGTGTACCTACAAGTATCTCAATGGGGGGCCGGGCGCCCCGGCCTTTCTGTATGCGGCCCGTCGTCATCATGCGGCCGCCCAACAGCCGTTGAGTGGTTGGCACGGGCATGCCCGTCCCTTCGACTTCTCCTCGGAGTACGAACCCGCCGCCGGGGTCTCGCGGTTCCTCAGTGGCTCGCAACCGATCGTGGCCGACGCCGCCTTGGAGTCCGGGTTGGACGTGTGGGCCAAGGCCGACATGGAGCAGGTGCGGAGCAAGAGTCTGCACATGACCGACATGTTCCTCGCCGCGGCCGCGGAGATCGACATCGAGACGATCACCCCCACCGAACACGCCCGCCGAGGCAGCCAGGTGGCGCTGATCGCCCCGGAGGAGGGGGCCGGTTACCCGATCGTGCAGGCACTCATCGCGCGGGGCGTGATCGGTGACTTCCGGGACCCGGACGTGATGCGCTTCGGTTTCACCCCGCTGTACCTGCGATACGTGGATGTCTTCGACGCCGCGCGGGCGTTGGTGAAGGTCGTCACGACCGATGAATGGCGTCAGGAGCGCTTCGCACAGCGCGCACAGGTGACCTGAGTATTGCCACGATACTGCCGTGGAACGCCCCGGATGGGCAAGAGCCCGTCCGGGGCGTTGCTCTTCGCACTCTCCCGCGGGATGGTTTGCGTGGTTTTTGCCACATTTGGGGGGCGGTGAAGAGTGTGTGACCGATCGAGGGCGCCACGGTCACTGGTGCCCATCCCCGTTGATGTCGAGGGCCGTGAGGCGTCTTTTCGCTCGGCTCGAGTGTGAGACACACGCCACGTATGGGCCACTCGTCGCCCTGGGGCGAGCCCTGAAAACCCCCGCATGCCGGGGTTTTCAGTGTCCATGCCTTGAACTGCGGCAATTCCGTTGAGTGGGCAGTCGAGTACGGAGGGATATTTTACTCGTTGTCCTTGCGTTCTTTGCCGTGACGTGGGTTAGTGTCCTTCGTGATCGGTTCGTTATTGCTCTTTGGTGAACCGATGCCGAGACCTTGACCGGCTGCGTGCCGCAAGGGATTCGAGACCCATTCGGGGTCGGCCGCGCGCATTCGAGCGCCCGAGCCGGAGGACCACCGGACATCGATCCGAACGAGTCCCGCCCCCACCCGCCGCCGCAGCCAGCGACGCGGGAGATCCCACACATGGTGCCCACCGTGACGGGCGTGTGTCACAGCTGTGTCCGCATGCCTCGGTGCGCCATGTCCACGGTCTTCTCGGCCATGTCGTCTACCTGGCTAAGATCTGATGAGTACAGAAGACACTCCTGTTCAGTACGGCACCGTCACAGCAACCTACTTCTGGGACGACGCTTCCGGTATCAACGGTGATACGGGGATGCCCGCGGGCGGCGAGCCCATGCAAAAGGGCCTGTTCTCCAGCCCGAGCTGGCCGCTGGGCACCGAGGGCTACATCGAGTACGAGGGCAAGACCGCTGAGTTCTTCATCGGTGACCGCGGTCCCGGAGAGCCCTCCCACGACTGCGATGTCCTTTTGGACATCGACGGCAAGACCTTCGCCGAGCTGACCGGCGGTACCTGGGACGAAGAGTCCTACGTGGTCAGCGGTGGTACCGGCCATCTCTACGACGTCGAGTACTACATCACCAAGTGGGGGGACGGGGACGGTACCGAGGGTGCCCCTCATCCCTTCCAACAGCCCGAGAACAAGTGTGACAGCGCGGTCTCCCCGATCCCCGAAGAAGCCCTCCAGGAGGAGGAGTCCGAAGAGGCCGACGAGAAGGAAGAGGCCGACAAGAAGGAAGAGAACGCGGAAGAAGCCTCGGAGGAGGAATCTGCAAAGGAGGAGTCTGCGAAGCAGGAAGACTCCGCAGAAGAAAAAGAAACCGAGAGCGACGAAGAGGACCAGGAGAGCGCCGTCGCGGGTGACGAGGACGAGGGGTCCGGTGTGACCGCCGAGACCGCCGCCAACGACATCTCCGGTCTACAACTGACCGGGGCCGACGGTGCCCTGGGCGGAGGCGGACTTCTTGTCCTGGCACTCATCCCCGCAATCCTCCTGACCTTGGCTTTTGCCTGGTACCGCCGCCCCGCCGGTGCCCACGCGGGCGAGACCGACTCCGACAGCAAGGGTCTGATGGCCGAGAGCAGTGGCAAGCACAGCTTGGGTTCACTGTTCGATCGTCTCCGTGGACGCAAGGACGAGGACGTCTGAGCGGTTGCGGATCACCCGGGACCACACCTGCGGTCCGGTGACAGGGGCACCCCGGCACACCGGGGTGGCCCTGCTCTCCTCCCCAGGGACCGACATGGTGGGGACAAGGACGGGACCGCCGGTCGCCATTGACACGGCGGTCCCGCCCGTCCTCAGGAGACGACGACCCGGGGTCGCCTCTCCTGCCCGATGCCATGACCCACTCGGACGGTTCCCGTACCCGTTTCTTCACG
>DXDP01000314.1 GCA_019115445.1 Candidatus Nocardiopsis merdipullorum | reverse complement strand
TTCTCGGTCTTCGGTCTGTCGTCCTTCGACATCGAACTCAACCAGGGAGGCGGGCTCGTCGAAGAGGTCGTCGTCCAAGAAGACATCCCGGGTGCGCTGTTCGCCTTCCTGGAGCACTACCCGTGGCCCGCCGTCGTCTCGGCGATGGCCATCCTCATCGTCATCATCTTCTTCACCACCTCTGCCGACTCGGCCTCCCTGGTGGTGGACATGCTGTGTTCCGGCTGGCAGGTTTCGCCGACCCGTCAGCGCGTTTTCTGGGGGATCACCCAGGGGGTGGTCGCGGCCACCGTGCTCACCGCCACGGGCCTGGGCGGACTGGAAGCGCTACAACAGACGATCATCGTTGTCGGCCTACCGTTCTTCGTCATCGGTTTCTTCATGATGGCCGCCCTGGTGATTTCCTTGCAGAAGGAGTTCGCGGAAGGTTCCGGTACGCAACGAGAACGCACACAGACCCCGAGGGCCAAGGCCAGACGCATGCGTCGGGACCAAAGACGCTCGGAGGAGAACAGCGGATGAGCCCCCCGATGATCCGTACCGGCCGGCACGGTCGTGGCACGGTGCGGATCCGGCCGCTCGCGGTCCGGACCCGCACCGATGCAGGGATTGTGGCAGCCGTACCGCTCCCCGAGTCAGGAGCGCGGGTTGCGTCGGGCGAAGTCGTCCGCGATCTGGTCGAAGGTGACCCAGCGGACCCCCTCGTGTCGGTTGATGTACTCAATGAGCCGTTCGTGCATGAGCAGGCTCTGTGGGCGACCGGACACATCGGGGTGCACGGTCATGGGAAAGACCGCGTGGTCGTACTCCCTGTAGACCCAGTCGAACTGATCCTTCCACTGTTGCTCGAGGTCGCGTGGGTTCACAAAGCCGTGGCTGTTGGGGTTGGCCTTGATGAACATCATGGGCGGGAGATCGTCCAACTCCCAAGAGGCCGGGATCTCGATGAGGTCGGTCTCCTCCCCGCGCACCAGCGGTTTCATCCAGGCGCTCGCGGGCAGCTCGTAGTCGATCTTGCTCCAGCTGTCACCGACCCGGACGTAGTAGGGCTCGAAGTCGCGATGCATCAATGAGTGGTCGTACTTGATGTCACGAGAGAGCAGCAACTCGTTGGTCACCCTGGAGAACTCCCACCACGGAGCCACGTAACCGGTGGGACGGCGCCCGGTGCGCTGCTCGATCAGCTGGATGCAGTGGTCGAGGATCTCCGCCTCCTGATCGGGTGTCATCGCGAGCGGGTTCTCGTGGCTGTAGCCGTGGACACCGATCTCGTGGCCTGCCCTGCGACAGGCGTCGAACTCCTCGGGGAAGGTTTCGATGGAATGTCCGGGCCAGAACCAGGTGCACGTGATCCCGGCACGGCGAAACAGCTCGAGCATGCGAGGAACACCCACCTCACCCGCGAACATCCCTCGTGAGATGTCACAGGGGGAGTCCTCACCCCCGTAGGAACCGAGCCAGCCACCGACGGCGTCGACATCCACGCCGTACGCCACAAGGATTTCCTTGGCCATGATGTTGTCCTTCCGTGGATTGTTTCCGTGTGGAGCGAGTCGTGTCGCCGAGGGAAGCGGTCGGAAAGGAACGGTTCGCCGTGGGCCGGGGCCGAACTCGGCGCACGTCAGGAGGCGGCCCCCACCGCCGTCAACCACTCACGGCACCGAGTGGAGATCTCCTCGTCCCCGGACGAGTGGGTCAAGATCGCCGCCAGCAGCAGGCGTGCCTGCCCAGGGGGTAGATCACCCATGGGAATGGCCCCGGCACGCACCAGCTCCGCCCCGCTGTCCGCGTACACCCCGTGGACGGGGCCTGCCGCGACTCGGCTGCTCAACGCGATCGGAAACCCGGAACCGAGCAGGTCCAAGCAGGCCTCGGTGGTCTCGGGGGTGGTGTTTCCCACGCCGAAGCCGGCCACGACCAGTCCACGTGCCCCGGCCGCCACGGAGGCATGCAGGGCGGTGGCATCGGCCCCCAGGTATTGACCGATCACGTCGACCCGCGGGGGTTCGATGGAGGAGGACAGCACCACGGGTACCTTCGGTGGGGTCGCAAAGACGCGCATCCCCGAATCGTCGATGGCCGCGATGGGGGCCCGTCCCGGTGCCTGAAAGGCGTTCAGGGCCTTGGTGTGGACCTTTTGGGCACCGACCGCGGGGATGACCTCACCGTCGAAGACGATACTCACCCCGGTCCCGTCGGACCGTGGGTCGCCCAGCCAGCTCAGGGCCGCGGACAGGTTCGCGGGTCCGTCCGGGGCGGGGTCGTCGAAGGGACGCTGCGCACCGGTGAAGGCCACCGGAACCGCGCTCTCGTGTGTCAGCGCGGTGAGGAAAGCCGACTCCTCCATGCTGTCGGTGCCGTGAGTCACCACCACACCGTCGGCCTCGCGGGAGGCCATGCGGATCGCCCGGGCCAGCGCGAGGATGTCGCTGACAGAAGCCGCGGAGCTCACGATTCGATGGATCTCGTGTGATTCGACCCGGATGCTCCCCCCACCTCGGAGTGTGCGGGTGGAGTCCAGCAGTTCCTCGGCCCCCACCTTCACCTCCAACCCGTGTGGGCCGAAAGTGGTGGCGATGGTGCCCCCGGTACTCAACAGGACCAGTTTTCGCACGTGACCTCCAGGTAGGTGCCTTGCGTGCACCAGCTCATGGTCTCGCCCGGGCCCTGAGGACGACAAGCAGGGCCACGCGCGATTCACCCCGGTCGAGCGGGGGCGAGCACGGGCGCCACGGGAATTCGAGCCGGCGACTCACGAATGTCTGTCGCACAGGCCCGTTCCCCTCATCGAGGCACGTGAACCGGGGTGACAGCACGGACACGGCCACCCCGGGGGTCACTATTTCTCGCCCTCGACCCGCTGAACCACCTCATACCCCCAGATCTCGCTGTCCGTGGCGGCGGGTGCGGGCCGTTTCGAAGCCTCGTCATCGGAGGTCTGCGAGTGGCCCTGGGAGAAGTCACGGCTCTTCACCCAGTTCTGAAAATCCTCCTCGGAACGCCACCGGGTGTACACCAAGTACTTGTCGTTGCCCTCCACCGGACGCAGGAGCTGGAACTCCTCGAACCCGGGTTGGTCCTCCACCCGCCCCGCACGCTTGGCGAAGCGTTCCTCCAGGGTGGCTCCCGCCCCTTCGGGGACGGTCAGGACATTGAACTTGACGACGCTCATCCGCGATCACCTCTTCAGTGTCGGACTGTGCTCGTGTTCGCTGTTGCAAACCTCGGAACCAATGTAGGGCGCGGGCCCGTGTTCCACACTCAACCGGAAGATCCCTCCGTGCTGTCGAGCCATCCCGACGCTGTGGGACGATCGTCCCCGTTCCGCTCGATGTAGCTCAGTGGCAGCAACTTCGAGGCCGCCGTCGGTTCGTAGACGGTGACGTCGTCGCCGTCGTGTGCGGTGTCCGGTTCGGGCACCAGCAGTGGAGGGCGATACCCGGGCGGGTGGAGCGCGATCGTGACAAGTGACTCCTCGTCGGGGAGCAGATCGGTGAAGACCGCCACCCCGCTCACCCGTGAGGTGTTGTCCTTCGCGGTTGCTTCGCCGAGGACGGTTTCCTGCTCCTCGGTGACGTACAGCGACCTCGCCGCGGGGGCGCCGTCGTCGTGATGGAGCACATAGGCGTATTCGCTGGGGCCCTTCGTGGGTTCGTTGTCGGCTTCGGCGGAGATCTCTTGCCGGACCAACCGTGCCACGTGTGCCTCACCCCTGCTGAGCGGGTCGTCGACCGTTCCGCCGATGTCCGGGTCCAGAGCAACCTCCTCGTCGAACTCCAGAGTCAGTTCGAGCTCCCGGTCGGTGATCGACGATGTCAACACCGGTGCCAAGGACACCAGGGAACCTTCCGAGGGGAACGACAACAGACACCGTGCCCGGTCCTCTCCCACGCACAGGGGACGGTCCCCGCCGAGTGTGTACAGGGTCCGGCCGGCGTATTGGTAACGCAACAAAGGTGTGGCGTCGATGTCGTCGAAGACGACCACCCGGTCCATGTGTTCACCGGTGAGTTCCCGGGGCTCGTCGGAGACCACGCCTTCCTCCTCGGCGTCGTGATGCAAAAGTCCGAAGTCGCCCGCCCCTTCCGGGAACAGCCACGCCGGGAAGTTCCGGGCCGGAGCCTGGGAGTGGATTTCGACGGGTAGTGCCGGGGTCTGCGAAGTGAGCTCGTACGGTTCGGCCGCACTCAGTTCGGCCGGCCGGCCGTCCTTGTCCTCCACCGTCACCGGGTGTGCCTGCAGGCGGTCGTCGTCCACCGACGCCACGAGAACGAAACCCTCCTCATCGGAGTGGTCGGCCCACAACACGTGACAGGCCGTCGCCCCCTCACAGGCAAGCTCCATGGCGTCGGCCACGAGCCCCTCGAACCCCTCCGGCAGGGGTGGGGAGGGCCATCGTTCCTCCACGACGGCCTCCGGGGAGGAGGTCTCGTCGGTCGACGAGCTTTCCGGCTGTCCTTGCCACCACGCCAGGAAAAGAACGGGAACAAGCCCCAGCGCAACCAGCCACCAGTAGTTGTACTGTTCTTTTTTCTTCGTCGACATGAGCGGATCAGAGCCCGTGTTTGCGCGCCACCATCCGCAGGATCAGTGAGCGCGGGAACAGCCGTCGCAGGGCGAACACCGCCGGTGCGTTACTGCCCACCGCGTACAGGGGACGTGGACGTGGCGCCTCGATCGCGCGCACCACGGTCCGGGCGACGGTCTGGGCCGACACACCCTTGGCCTCGTTGGAATTGAGCTTGGTCAGCATGGCCTGAAACTCTTCACGGAAGGGAGAGTCCTCGGCCACGTACTGGGTACGGCGTTCGCTGATGCCGGTGTTGATCGACCCGGGCTCGACCGTGGTCACCTCCACCCCGTACGGGGACACCTCGCGACGCAACGCGTTGGCGAACCCCTTGATCGCCGCCTTGGTCGCCACGTACGACGAACGGTAGGCCAACGGGAAACTCGCCAGCATCGACCCAACCATGACCACACGCCCATACCGTCGTTCACGCATACCCGGCAGCAACAGTTGGGTCAGGCGTACCGCCCCGAACACGTTGATCCGGAACACCCGCTCCACGGCGTCGATGGGCAGTTCCTCCAAGGGGCCGCCCTGGCTCTCCCCGGCATTGTTGACCAACACATCCACCGGGCCGATGGTCTTTACGCACTCCTCGATCGACGCGTGGTCGGCCAGATCCAGAGCCAGGTACTCGATCCCCGGTACCGGGTCGTTCACGGAGTCCGGTCTGCGGCTCGTACCGAGCACGCGATAGCCACGTTCGACCAGGGCGACGGACACGGCACGTCCGATACCTGAGGAGGCTCCCGTGACGAGTGCGGTCCGGGAAGAAGGGTGGGGCATGAGGATCCTTTTCTGGGGGCGACGTGACAGTGCTCGCGCCGGGCGCCGTGGAAACGATCCTACGCACACGGAAAGTTCCGTACCGGCCGGGCCGGAGCGTTCCACGGCGGCACCGACGCATGTGTGAAGTGGGCCCGAGAGGTCAGAACGGACGGTGCGGGTCGAACATGTCGACAGGCAGGGCGGTGTGGTCGTCCACAGCCAGGTCGGCCAGTGCGGCGCCCACCGCCGACGCGAACTTGTGGCCGTGCCCGGAAAATCCGCCGGCCACGACCAGTCCGGGCAGGTCACGGTGCGGGCCGATGAGGAAGTGCTCGTCCGGGGTCATCGTGTACATGCACACGGACATACGTTCCGGAACGTCCTCGACCCCCCGCAGGGCGGCGGCCAACTCCCCGAGCCGGGCGGCATCGGCTGTGTCCGGCTCTTTGGGACCGACCCTGGGATCAACCGGTTCACCCCACTGCGTACCCGGACGCCGTGTCCCGGGTGCCTCGGCGTGCACTCCGATCTTGACGGTGCGCCCGTCCAGGCTCGGAAAGCCGTACCACAGAGTTCCGTCCGCCTCGTTACGGGCGAAGACCGGACCGTTGGTGTGCCGTGAGGAGGGATCGGTCGTACGGAACCACCCGAGTACACGACGTTCCACCCGAAGAACCTGGTCGAACGGCCCAGGGAGCAACCTCGGAATCCAGGAACCAGCGGTGACCACGACACGTCGGGCCCGGATCCGTGTGTGGCCGGTCCA
>DXDP01000031.1 GCA_019115445.1 Candidatus Nocardiopsis merdipullorum | reverse complement strand
GGGATGGGCCAGCGATGTTTCGTGCCGGGTCTGATGGAGGCTCTCAAGCCTGGGAACGGCACCAGACATGGCAGCACCGAGGAAGTACCCCGATGAGCTGCGCGAACGCGCCACCCGTATGGCCGTGGAAGCCCGCCAGAACCCGGCCGCACGAGACGGAGCAATCGCCCGCACCGCGGACCAGCTCGGCATCAACCGCGAGACCCTGCGCAACTGGGTGGTCCAGGCCGAGGTCGATGCCGGAGACCGGTCCGGCACCACCACCGACCAGGCCCAACGCTTGGCCGAGCTGGAGCGCGAAGTGCACGAGTTGCGCAGGGCCGACGCGATCCTGAAGTCCGCGTCGGCTTTTTTCGCGGCGGAGCTCGACCGTCCACACATCAGGTGAGAGCGTTCATCGACATCCACCAGCAGAAGTTCGGGGTCGAGCCGATCTGTCGCACACTGCAGGTCGCCCCGTCCACCTACTACGCCGCCAAGACCAGGCCGTCCTCGCTGCGTTCACGCACCGATGAGGCCACCAGCGCCACGATCGCCAAGGTGCACGAGGAGAACTACGCCGTCTACGGTGCGCGTAAGGTCCGCGCCGAGCTGCACCGCCAAGGCCACCGGGCGGCCCGCTGCACGGTCCAACGCCTGATGAAACAGGCCGGGTTGCGCGGGATCGCTCGGACCAAGGGGCCCCGCACCACCGTGGGATCCACTGCCCCCGATATGCGCCCGGATCTGGTGGAACGCGCCGTCACCGCCGAGGCTCCCAACCGGTTGTGGGTCGCTGACATCACCTACATCCGCACCTTCGCAGGGTGGGTCTACGCGGCGTTCGTGATCGATGTGTTCTCTCGTCGGGTGGTGGGCCGGCAGGTGTCCCGGTCGCTGTACACCGACCTGGCCTTGGACGCGTTGGAGATGGCGGTCTGGAACCGTCAACACGTGGGTCGGCGGATCGACGGTCTGGTCCACCACTCCGACCGAGGAGTGCAATATCTCGCGGTGCGCTACACGCAACGGTTGGCCGAAGCGGGGGTGGCCTCGGTCGGTACCACCGGCGATTCCTATGACAATGCTCTGGCTGAGGCGTTCAACTCGTTGTTCAGGGTCGAGCTGATCCGTAACCGCGGGCCCTGGAAGGGGTTGGACGAGGTCGAGATCGCGGTGGCCGAGTACGTGGACTGGTTCAATCACCGCCGTTTGCACGGCGAGATCGGGCTGGTTCCATCAACGGAGTTCGAAGACAACTTTTACCGGCAGGATTCGGTGTCCTTGGACGCTGAAGCGTTGGTTCCGAGTCTCTGAAGAACCCGGCACGGAACACGTGACCCCGCAGATGCAGCGGCATGTACTCACGGTGTTGCAGGAACGCTGGCTACGAAGTGTGGTGACTCTCCCCCGGAAGGAACGGGACCGGTTGTTCTCTATGGCGCCGATCCTCGAAGAGCACTACCGTGAAAACAGCGAAAGCGGGCTCCCGAAGGAACCCGCTTCGAAGATGATCTCCCGAATATCTCCCACAGTGGGATGATCATCTTCGCCGCTACAGCCAGATAACTCTCTGACCTGCGGTGCTACTTGTGGGCGATACAGGACTCGAACCTGTGACTCCTACCGTGTCGGGGTAGTGCTCTAGCCAACTGAGCTAATCGCCCCAGTGGAACTGGGAGGTGGAGACGGGATTCGAACCCGTGTAGGCGGCTTTGCAGGCCGCTGCCTCGCCTCTCGGCCACTCCACCGAGTTGCACGTGAGATGCCTGAGCCCCCGCGTCTCCTCCGAGCGGACGACGGGATTCGAACCCGCGACCCTCACCTTGGCAAGGTGATGCTCTACCAGCTGAGCTACGTCCGCCTGCTGCCCGGCGCCTGTACGGGTCTTGCTGTCCGTCCATGTTCGCCGTGCTGCTGATACGACTTTATCGGAAAGTCGCCAGACGGCAAATCGGGGTAGGGCGACCCCTTCCGTTGCGGGCACGGCTCATCGACGTGGGACGGGGCCTTCATGGGCATGTTGTCGAGGTGTTCGGGGCGCGCGAAAGGCCCGACAGGCCGTGCGGGGGAAGGGGTGTGGCTTGGTCACGGAGGCGGGGGAGAATGGTTCCGGCCGGCGCGGACGACGGGGAGATGGACATGAACGGGCAGAACAAAACTTCCCGGGGTGACTGCGGAGGGAAGGGACATCTTCCTTGGAGGTGGGCGCGTGAACGTGCGTGGGCACTGGGGCAGGAGCTGACCCCGGCCCCGCGTGAGCTGCCTTTGGAGCAGGTGACGGGTGGGGTCCTGGGCGCCGACGTGCGGGCCTTGGCCGGGCTTCCGGCGTTCGACGCGGCGGCGATGGACGGCTTCGCCGTTTCCGGGCGGGGCCCCTGGCGGCTGGTGGGGTGCCGGATGGCCGGGGCCGCGGAGGAAGTGTGTGCCGGGTTGGGTTCGGGGGAGGCCGTGGAGATCGCCACGGGGGCGCGGGTGCCGAAGAACACCGAGTCCGTCCTTCCCTACGAGCGGGCCCGTACCACCGACGGTGTGGTGGAAGGTGAGAGTGAGCCGGGACGGCACGTGCGCTGGGCCGGGGAAGAGATCTCCCCCGGTGAGATCGTTCTCACACGTGGTCACGTCGTGAGCCCTGCCGTGATGGGGTTGGCCGCGAGCCTGGGGCACGACACGCTTCCGGTGGTGCTCCCGCGTGTTGCGGTGGTGATCACGGGCGAGGAGGTGGCCGTGTCGGGCCTGCCGGGGGAGGGGTTGGTGCGTGATGCCATTGGCCCGGTGGTGCCGGGTGTGCTCTCCTGGGCGGGTGCGCAGCTGGAGCACACCGTGCGTCTGGGGGACGGGCGTGCGGAGTTGGCGAAGGTGCTGCGGCGGTCGGACGTGGACGTGATCGCGGTGTGCGGTTCCTCCTCGAGGGGGCCTGCCGATCACGTGCGTGAGGTCTTGGCGGAGCAGGGCGCGGACATGGTGGTGGACGGGGTTTCCTGCCGGCCCGGACACCCCCAGTTGTTGGCCCGGACCGGTGACAGGGCCGTGGTGGGACTTCCGGGAAACCCTGGGGCCGCCCTGGTGGGCGCACTCACGCTCCTGGTCCCCCTGGTCACTGCCATGGCAGGCCGCCCGGACCCGGGTGTGGTGCCCGGCCGTGTGCCCCTGGGGGGCGATGTGCGTGCCCATGCCCAGGACACTCGCCTGGTGGCGGTGCGGGTGGAGGAGGGCCGGGCCTTCCCGGTGGGGCACGATCGGCCCGGCAGTTTGCGGGGGGCCGCCTCGGCCGAGGCCTACGCGGTGGTTCCCCCGGGGTGGGTGGGTGAAGACGTGGAGCTGGTGTGTCTGCCCTCCTGATCGTCCCGTGATGCCTGGTCCTGGTGGTTCACCACCTGTGCTTCCTCGGGTGAATCCACGGCCGGGTTGCCCCGCCCCCGGAGCAGGTACCAGGCCTGCAGGGCGGCCAGCAGCACGATCCCCACGGCCAAGGTGGAGGTCAGGTGTATGCCTTCGGTGAAGGCGGTCCGTGCGGTGTCCATCAGCGCGGCCCCGGCGTGGCCGCCCAGGTCCTGCGCGGTGTTGGCGGCGCCGCCGAGGGTCTCCCGTGCGGCGGCGAGCGCGGTGTCCGGCACCCCGTCGACCTCGGTGATGTTGGCGCGGTAGGAAGCGGTCAGCACACTGCCGAGGACGGCGATGCCGAGCGCACCGCCCAGTTCGTAGGCGGTTTCGGAGATCGCCGAAGCGGCACCGGCGCGATGCGGTGGGGCGGCGGACATGATGGCGCCGTTGGTGAGGGTCTCTGCGAACCCCGATCCCGTGGTGATGAGCGCAAAACCGGCCACGACGAGTGTCACTCCGAGTGTGACGTTCTCCTCGGGGGTGAACACGAAGGCGGCGAACCCACTCGCGGACACGGTCAGGGAGAGGCCGATCACCGTGGCCAGGCTCATGTGACGGGCGATGCGTACGGCCACCAGACCGGCCACCACCGACAGCAGCAGTCCCGGCAACAGCACCAGTCCGGCACGCATCGGCGAGATGCCGAGCACGGTCTGCAGATACTGGGTGAGGAAGAACAGCGACCCCACCAGGGAGAACACCACCATCAGGTTGGTGACCACGGCGACGCTGAACACACGATCGCGGAACAGGCCCACGTCGATGAGTGGGTTGTCGAGTGTGCGTTGACGGTGCACGAACAAGACCCCGATGGCCAGGCCGATCACCAGGGCGGCGGCCGGTAGCGGCGTGACACCTTCGGTGGCGAGTTTCTTGATGCCGTACACCGCGGGCAGCATCGCGGCCATCGACAGGAACACGCTGGTCAGGTCGATGCGGCTGTACTCGGGGTTGCGTGACTCACGCACCAGCAGAGGTGCCAGGGTCAGGATCAACACCATGACGGGCAGGTTGATCAGGAACACCGAGCCCCAGAAGAAGTGCTCCAGGAGCCAGCCGCCCAGGATCGGGCCGAGTGCGGCGCCGCCGGAGAAACCGGAACCCCAGATGGCGATGGCCAGGAGTCGTTGTCGTGCGTCGAGGAAGATGTTGCGTACCAGCGACAAGGTCGAGGGCATCAGGGTGGCGCCTGCCACGCCGAGCAGGGCGCGGGCGATGATGAGCACTTCGGGTGTGGGTGCGAACGCGGCCATCAGCGAGGCGGTGCCGAATGCGGCCGAACCCCCCATGAGCAGGCGTCGCCTGCCGACGCGGTCACCGAGCGAGCCCATGGTGATCAGCAGGCCGGCGAGGATGAGGCCGTAGATGTCGATGATCCACAGGAGCTGTCCGGAGGAGGGACGGAGGGCTTCGCTGAGGGCCGGGACGGCGAATCCGAGCACGGTCATGTCGACCGAGATCAAAAGGACGGGGAGTACCAGGACGGCGAGAGCGGCCCATTCGCGTGGTCCGGCGAGGGCGGGCGGCGTGTTGGTGCGGCCGTGTGCCTTGGTGGGGCCGCTTTCGGACGTGGCGGAACTCATCTTTCCTCTTAGGTGTCAACAGCAGGGATACCGGTGCGCAGCGCGGTGCTGGTGTGCACCCGGGAGGGGTGGGGATGTTTGGTCGATCGGAGACGTACTCCGGGAGTTTCCAACCGTCCAGCCAGTACAGTACCGTCTGGACGGTACAGTGTCAATCGTGACTACTTCGAACACACGTGACCGCATCCTCGACGCCCTACAAGACATCCTTGTCGATGCCGGTTATTCCTCGGTGACCCTGGAGTTGGTGGCACGTACCGCAAAGGTGTCCAAAGGGGGGTTGCTCTACCACTTCCCCTCCAAGGGGGCCTTGATGGTCGGTCTCATGGAACGCATTCGTGCTCTTGCCGAGGAGGAATTTCGGGAGGCGGTGGAGAGCGAGGAGGGCGTGGTGCGCTACTTCCTGCGTACCTCCCTGCCTCGGTCTCGGCAGGAGAGCGAGCTCTACTGGGCGGTCATCGCCGCCCTGCGCAGTAAGGAGGACACTCCCCCGGAAGCGGCTGCCCTGGTCAAGGAGTTGTTCGATCGGTGGGGTGAGCTCCTGCACGAGGAACTCACCGACCCCGTCCTGGCCGAGACCATCCGCCTGGTCGGGGACGGCATGTACATGTCCTCGATCGCCGGGCTCGGCAGGCCCGATGCCGATCTCACCGCAAAGGTGGTCGATCGGTTGGTGGAGGCAGCTGCCGAGGTGCGTCGACCTCGCCGAGGCTGATGTC
>DXDP01000313.1 GCA_019115445.1 Candidatus Nocardiopsis merdipullorum | reverse complement strand
GCTGTGCGAGCGGTCCGTCCTCCACCGACACCTTCTCCTGTCATCCGCGAAGCTGTTGGGCGAGTTCACCCGTGAGGCCCTTGGCAGCGGCCTCGACCATGTTCAGGACTGCGGTGAACCCGTCGTCTCCCCCGTAGTAGGGGTCGGGGACCTCGGGGTTGTCCCCACTTCCGGGGGCGAAGGAGGAGTACAGCCGCACACGCGAGACGTCGAACTCGTGGCGTTGTCCGTGCTCGTCCACGGCACGGCGCACAACGTCGAAGTTGTCCAGGTCCATGACCAGGATCAGGTCGCGGTCGGCCAGGTCGTCGGGGTGGAACTGGCGGGCGGTGTGGGGGGTGGGGTAGCCGTGCACACGCAAGGTGGAGGCCGCTCGGGGGTCCATGTCACCGCCGACGTGCCAGTCCCCGGTACCGGAACTGTCCACTTCGACGAGGTCACTCAGGCCGGCCCGTTCCAGTTCGGCGGCCACCACCTTCTCGGCCATGGGGGATCGACAGATGTTTCCCAGGCACACCAGGCTGATGCGGTAGGGGCGTGCGGGGTCACGTTGTTTCGGCAAGCTCATACCTCTCACCGTAGCCAAAACGCGGCCGAGGCACCCGCCCACGCTCCGCGCGGTGGGTGTCAGCTCTGAGGCAGGCGCACGATGGTGACGAAGAAGTCGTCGATCTTGCGGACGACCTGAATGAACTGATCGAAATCGACCGGTTTGGGGACGTAGGCGTTGGCGTGCAGACGGTAGCTGCGCACCACGTCCTCCTCCGCCTCGGAGGTGGTGAGCACGACCACGGGGATGTGGGCGAGTTCGTCATCGCTCTTGATCTCCTCGAGGACTTCGCGGCCGTCCTTTCGAGGCAGGTTGAGGTCGAGCAGGATCAGGTGGGGGCGGGGAGCGTCGGCGAACTCGTCCTCACGGCGTAGGAAGCGAAGGGCCTCGACACCGTCGGGCACCACGTGCAGTCGGTTGCCGACCTTGTGTTCCTCGAACGCCTCCTGGGTCATCAGGACATCGCCCGGGTCGTCCTCGACCAACAGCACCTCGATGGGATGTACCAACATGACCTCGCTCAACCTCGCCGACCCTCAATCGCGGGGAAAAACAGTATCGCCGTCGGGCAGGCCCGGAACGGCTCCGGAGTCGGTGTTCCGGGTTTCGACCGAGGTCTTCTCCGCCTCCCCCTCGAAAGCCACGGGCAAGGACCAGCATATGCGGGTTCCGGTTTGCTCGGTGTCCTGCTCGTCGTTCTGTACGGTCTCGTCCAACCAGATACGACCACCGTGGAACTCGACGATCTTCTTGCACATTGCCAGACCGATACCGGTACCGGTGTATTTGTCACGAGTGTGTAGCCGTTGGAAGATCACGAAGATTCGTTCCGCGTATTGCGGTTCGATACCGATCCCGTTGTCGATGCAGCAGAAGATCCATTCGTCACCGCTGCGTTCGACGCCGATGTGCACGCGGGGCGCGTCCTCGCCCCGGAACTTCACGGCGTTGCCGACGAGGTTGAAGAACACCTGGGTGAGCAGGGTACGGTCACCCTCGACGGTGGGTAGCGGGTCGTTGGTGACCACCGCCTCGACCTCCTCCAGTCGGGTGGACAGGCTGCTGAGCGCATCCCCCAGAGCCGTGTCGAGGTCGACGGGGGCGAAGTTCTTGGTCCGGCCGACCCTGGAAAAGGCCAACAGGTCGTTGATGAGGGTCTGCATACGCTTGGCTCCCTCAACAGCGAAGTCGATGTAGGCGTCGGCGCGTTCGTCGAGCTGCCCCTGGTAACGGCGTTGCAACAGCTGGCAGAAGCTCGCCACCTTACGCAAGGGCTCCTGCAGGTCGTGTGAGGCCACGTAGGCGAATTGCTCCAGTTCCAGGTTGGAACGGCGCAGTTCCTCGGTCTGACTTTCCAGAAGGGCGGACTGTTCCTGGAGTTTACGACGGGCGGAGGCGACCTCGTCGAGATCATGGACGATGCGTTCACGCATGGAATCCACGTCCTCGCCGAGCTGGACGATCTCGGGCGGCCCCTCCAGCATGATGCGGTGTGCGTAGTATCCCTCGGACACCTGTCGTAGATGCCCGGCCAAATCCTCCATGGGGCGCAGCACCCACTGCTGCAACATCACCCACAAGAACACCGCCAGGAACACCACGACGAGACCGACCAGGAGAAGAAGAGCCACAACCTGCTGAGAGGCCAGTGCCAGGCCGCTACGGGCCTCGTCGATCTCCTCCTCCAGCTCCTGCTCGACCGCATCACTGATGCGATTGAGTTCCATGAACAGCATCCGACCGTGCTGAAGGTCCTCCTGAGAAGGGGTCTCCCCGTTGCTGACCTGCTCCAGGGCGGGCCCGGCGAACTCCTCCGACCAGGCATCACCGGCCTCGAGGAGCTCGTTGACGTTCTCGGCGATCGCGGGGCTCTCATCGGCGAATTGGGTGAGTTCGGCCCGGCTCTCCTGCAGATTCAGCCGTGCCTCGACGTAGGGCTGCAGGAACGCGCGGTCCTCGGTGAGGATGTAGCCACGCAGGGCGTGGTCCTGGCTGAGGTAGAACGAACGTGTCTGCTCGACGGCGCTGACCGCGGGGGTGAGCGATTCGACCTGCAGGTTCAGGGAATCGCGCACTTGAAGTGCGGCCAAGCTGATCACCGACACCGCCACCACCAGGACCACCGCGACGGCCGTCAGCAAGATAGTGACCCTGCGCCGCAGGCTCCAGGTCTCCCTGGGTGCGCGGGAGGTGGCCTCCAACGGTCCGGCCGAGGCCGAACTGCCGTGGACACCTGGTCCCGGTTCGGACACATCGGTGTCCGGCACATCACCTGGGTCGTTCTGGTCGGACCCCGTGGGGCTCACTCGGGCTCCCCGTGATTGATCAGGAGTATCGCCACGTCGTCCTGGAGAGGGCCGCCGTTGCAACGTTCGGCCTCGTCCACCAGGTGTTCGGGCAGCTGGGCAAAGGGCACATCTCGCTCCAGCAGGTCGACGAACAGGCGGCGTAGACCGGCCACTTCCAGGCGGGCGGAGGAATCGTTGTCATAGGCGTCGACCAGGCCGTCGGTGTAGAAGAGCACACTCGTCCCCTTCGGCAAGGTGAAGGTGTCCACCACACCCTCGTCGACGGGAAACACGCCCAGCGGGGGCTGCGGCGTGATGTGGGCCTCCTCGGCGGTATCGCCCTTGACGAGCAGGGGTGGTGGATGTCCGAGCACCCGCACCCGCACCTGGTCGCTGCCGGTGTTCAAGGAGGCCATGCACAGCGTCGCGTACATCTCCTCCTGTGCCCGCTCGCTGATCAGGAT
>DXDP01000312.1 GCA_019115445.1 Candidatus Nocardiopsis merdipullorum | reverse complement strand
CCAGGCGAAGGGGACCATCAGGGCGCGCTCGTCGATGTCACCGTGTAGCAGGAGCGCGTGCAGGGTGGCGTCCACCAGAGCCGGGTGGGGGCCGTAGAAGGCACCGTCGGGAAGGGGGGTGTCGAGCAGCTCCACCTCGGCCAGGAGCTCTCCCGACCGGAGCCACATGCCTTGCAGTCCTTGGAAGGTCGGGCCGTAGTCATAACCACGTCGGGCCAGATGGGCGTAGTCGGGCCGCCCGATCACCTGTTCGGCGTCGGCCGGGGGCCACTGGGTGCGCATCTCATCGGCACCACCTGGGTCCGAGGGTTCGGCGGAGTGTGTGGGGCTCTCTGTCAGGGTTCCGGAAGCATGTCGGGTCCATGGCGTGTCCGCGGCGGTGTTCTCGGGCCGGGAATGGATGTGTACCTCACGTCTTCCCTGGTCATCGCGTATACCCACGGTGACTTGGAGGGTGGCACGTCCACTGCCGGTCAGGACCAACGGCGCCTCCAGGAGCAGATCGGCAACGGTGGTGGAACCAACACGATCGGCCGCGTGCGCGACCATGTCCACCAGTGCTGTACCGGGGACCACGATCCTGCCGAAGAGACGGTGATCGCGTACCCAGGGATGGTTGTCCGAACCGATGCCACCGGTGAACACGGTGTTTCCGTCGGCAAGTGCCAGTCCCTCGTCGAGCAGCGGTTCCACGATCTTCGAAGGGACTTCCTCGATCGGGGTGTGGGGGGACACCCAGTGGCGTTCACGCCGGAAGGGGTCGTCGGGAACGGTGACCGGGGCACCCTCGTCGGCCACGCCCTCCAACACCACGTGTGCGTTGGTTCCGCTGATACCGAAAGAAGAGACTGCGGCTCGGCGTGGGCGTCCGGTGTCCGGCCACGGTTCCGGTTCGGTGAGCACCCGCACACCGCTGTCGTCCCAGTCGACCTTGTCGGTGAGCTGGTCGGTGTGCAGCGTACGGGGCAGCAGACCGCGTCTCAGGGCCTCCACGGTCTTGATCACCCCGGCCACACCGGCGGCGGCCTGGGCGTGGCCGATGTTGGACTTGAGTGAACCCAACAGCAGGTCCTCCTGGGAGTCCCGATGTTCCCGGCCGTACACCGAGATCAAGGCCTTGGCCTCGATCGGGTCACCGAGTTCGGTACCCGTGCCGTGTGCCTCCACGGCGTCGACCTCACCGGGTTCCATCCCGGCCGCTGCAAGGGCCTGGCGGATCACTCGCTCTTGGGCACTGCGGTTGGGTGCGGTCAGTCCGTTGCATGCCCCGTCGGAGTTGACCGCGCTGCCCTTGAGCAACGCCAGGACCGGTCGTCCGGCACGGCGGGCACGTGAGGCCCGTTCCAACAACAGGACACCCACGCCCTCGGCCCAGGCGGTGCCGTCGGCACCCGCACCGAAGGCACGGCAGCGCCCGTCCGGGGACAGGCCGCGTTGTGCGGAGAACTCCAGGAACATACCGGGCGTGGCCATGACGGTGGCGCCTCCGGCCAAGGCCATTTCACACTCGCCGTGTCTGATGGCCTCGGCCGCCTGGTGCAGAGCCACGAGTGAGGACGAGCAGGCGGTGTCGATCGTCAGTGCCGGGCCCCGCAGACCCAGGACATAGGCGATGCGGCCGGAAGCAACGCTCAAGGTACTGCCCGTGAGCCGGTATCCCCCGTCGTTGCCCATGCTCCGGTCGGCAAGGCGCGGGCCGTACTCGGTGGGCATGGCACCGATGAACACACCGACCTGGCCTTCACGCAGGTCGTCCGTGCTCATTCCGGCACGGTGAATGGCCTCCCAAGAGGTTTCCAGCAGCAGCCGCTGCTGGGGGTCCATGGCATCGGCCTCGCGTGGGCTGATCCCGAAGAAGTCGGGGTCGAACAGGTCGGCGTCGTAGAGGAACCCGCCCGAACGCGCGTAGGTGCGACCGGGGGTACCTGGTTCGGGGTCATAGAGCCCTTCCAGGTCCCAGCCACGGTTGTCGGGGAAGTCACCGATCGCGTCGACCCCGTCGTCGATGAGTCGCCACAGCTGTTCGGGGGAGCGCACCCCACCGGGAAGACGGCAGGCCATCGCGGTGATGGCGAGGGGGTCGTCGTCGGGCACCGGTGCAGCGGCCACGGGGGGCGGGGGTGCGCTCGGCCTGGGTGTGGAAACCGTGGACGTGGTGGGCCCGGGCTCGTCGGAAGCGGGCACTTCCTCCCCCAGTTCGTCCACGAAGAACTCTGCGAGCGCGGAAGGGGTCGGCAGGTCGAACAGGGCGGTGTCTTCCAGAAGAACCCCGGTCTCCCTGGAAAGGGACCGTCCGAGCTGGAGCAGCATCATCGAGTCGAAGCCGAGGTCCCGAAAGGCGCGGTGTTCTTCCACGGATGTGAGGGAAGTTCGACCGAGTACCCGAGCGGTGTGTTCGCTCACCAGTGTGCGGGTTTTTCGGTCCTCACCGCGTGTCACAGGGAAGGGTTCGTCGGGTTCCGGTACGGGCTCCTGGTCTGTGGGGGTCTCGGCCCGTAGGTCGGGCCAGTAGCGGCTGCGCTGGAACGGGTAGGTCGGCAGGTCGATGCAGCGTGCGCCCGTGCCCTTGAACAAGGACGGCCAGTCGACGTCGACCCCTGCGGTGAACGCCTGGGCCGCCGCCGTCAGCAACTGTGCTTCGTCCCCGGTTCCTCGGCGCAGAGTGGACAACACCCGTCCCCGTACCCCGACATCTTCCAGTGTGCGCTCGATGCCGTAGGACAGAACCGGGTGTGGACTCACCTCGACGAAGACGGTGTGACCGGCGTCCACGGCCGCTTTCACGGCTTCGGTGAAACGAACGGTACCGCGCAGATTCCGGTACCAGTACGATGCGTCCATCGACGTGTCGGTCCCCTCGAGGGGCCCCCCGGTCAGGGTGGACAAGAACGGTACCGAGGAGAGACGCGGCTCGACACCGTCGAGGAGTTCGAGCAGGTCATCGTGGATACGCTCGACGTGTGAGGAGTGGGAGGCGTAGTCGACATCGATCAGGGCCCCGTGGACACCGTGGTCGACGCAGTACTCCACGGCTCGGCGGACCGATGCCGGTGTTCCGGAGACCACGACCGACTCGGGCCCGTTGACCACGGCCAGATGCAAGTCCTCCTCACCGGCGATGAGTTCTTCCGCGCGTTCGGGGGACAGCCCCAGCGAGGCCATGCCGCCGCTTCCCGCCAAGGCGGTCAGTGCTTGGCTGCGCAGAGCCACGACCTTGGCGGCGTCCTCCAACGAGAGGGTGCCCACCACACACGCCGCGGCGATCTCTCCTTGGGAGTGCCCGATGACTGCTGCGGGTTCCACCCCCAGCGCTTTCCAAGCCTTGGCCAAGGAGACCATGACCGCCCACAGCACCGGTTGTACAACGTCCACTCGTGCTCGTGGGCCACTGAACACCGGTGCTTGGGGCTCACCGCGCAGCACTTGGAGCAGTGACCAGTCCACGTGGGGGTCCAGGGCTCTCTCGCATTCCAGCAGGCGGCGGGTGAACACCTGGGCCAGGGGACCATCACCGTCGAGGAGGTCGCGGGCCATTCCTTCCCACTGGCCGCCTTGTCCCGGGAAGACCAGTACGGGTTTTTCTTGTGCACCTTCGGCCGGTATCGACGTGGGTGGGACCGACTCCAGCTCGCGCACAGCATCGCCACCCGAGGCGAAGATGACCGCACGATGTTCGAACACTGTGCGGGTGGTGGCCAGCGACAGACCCACGTCCCGTGCTCGGAGTCCAGGACGGGAAGAAACGAAGAAGTGCAGGGCCGAGGCCTGCATGCGCAACGCCTCTTCCGACCGGGCCGACAGCACCCACGGCACAAGATCCAGGTTCCTGTCTCCCGAGTTCTGGGGCGACCGATCCGTACGAGCCGGTGGGGGCGGTCCGAGCACCAGGTGGCAGTTGGTACCCCCCATCCCGAAGGAGGACACGGCCGCGAGCGGGGCGTCCACGGGCCAGGGTTCGCGCCGGGTCTGGACCTGCAGACGCAACGCTTCCAGGTCGATGTCCGGGTGAGGTTGGGAGAAGTTTCGGGTGGGTGGGAGTTGTCCGTGGGAGAGGCTGAGCACGAGTTTGACCAGGCCCACGATGCCCGCGGCACCTTCCAGGTGGCCGACATTGGTCTTGACCGAACCAACACGCAGTGGTTCCTTCCGGCCCTTTCCGAACACGGCACCGAGCGCAGCGGCTTCGACGGGATCACCCACCGGAGTACCGGTGCCGTGCAGCTCCACGTAGCCGATCTGGTCAGGGTCCGCACTCGCTCGTCGATGGGACGCACGCAGGACCTTCTCCTGTCCGGCGACGTCGGGGTGGGCGAGGTAGGGGGTTTGCCCGGAGTTGTTCACGGCTCCGCCACGCAGGACCGCGTGGATGGGGTCTCCGTCGGCCATGGCGTGGTCGAGTGGCTTGAGCACCACGATCGCGCCACCTTCACCACGCGCGTAGCCGTTGGCCCGCGTATCGAAGGTGTAGCAGTGCGCGTCCGGGGAGAGCCCCCCGAACTGGAGCACCCGCTCGGTGCTCTCCGGGGACAGGATGAGGTTCACCCCACCTGCCAGGGCCACACTGCACTCGCCTCGGCGCAGACTCTCCATGGCCACGTGCACGCTGACCAGGGACGAGGACTGTCCGCTGTCCACGGTCAGGCTGGGACCGGACAGACCGAGGGCGTAAGAGACCCGGTTGGCGATCATGCCGCGCTGAGTACCTGCGAGCGTGTGGTGGGTGATGGCGCCCTGCACGGCTCGCTGTCGCAGCAAAGGGTAGTCCGCTGCGATGGCGCCGGTGAACACACCGGTGTCGGTTCCTCTCAAGGAGTCCGGGGGTATGCGGGCGCGTTCCACGGCTTCCCAGCTCAGTTCGAGCATGAGGCGTTGCTGTGGGTCCATGGCCATTGCCTCGCGCGGTGAGACCCCGAAGAAGGCGGCGTCGAAGTCCTCGACCCGCTCCAGGTATCCACCCCAGTGCTCGTCACGGGCGGTGGAGTGTCGGCCGAGGCGCTCGGGTGGTGCGGTGATCGCCTCACGGCCTTCGCAGAGCAGACGCCAGAAGGCGTCGGGGGTCGAGGCTCCGGGGAGGCGGCAGGAGATTCCCACCACGGCGATGGGGGCGCCCATGCCCTCCTGATCGCCGTACACGTGCTCGCTG
>DXDP01000311.1 GCA_019115445.1 Candidatus Nocardiopsis merdipullorum | reverse complement strand
CCAGCCTGGAAACGAGCCACCGATCCCAGGGCCAGCAAAGCTCCGGCCCCCAGGATCACCGCGGCGCTCAGCGACACCGCCGGAAAACCGAACCCGGCGACGGCGGAAGCCAGTTGCGGCCCAAACCCGGCACCGACGAAGAGGAAGAAGGTGTAGAGAGCCACGGCGCTGCCACGCGCCGCGCCCGCCCTGGCACTGATTGCCTGGACCAGTCCGGGCGCCGCCACCGCGATACCGGCGACGAAGACGAAGAGGCACACACCTATGGCCACGGCCCCGGTCAAGAACGCACAAAGAACCGACAACAGGGCCGCGGCGCCGAGTGAAAAGGTGATCCGCCGCTCCGGCGTGATGCGCGCGAGCCATGGGGCCAGCAACGGGATGGCCAGCATCGCAGGAAGCGCACTGGCGCGCAGGGCCAGCATGGCGCCATCGTCTTCAGCGAACACCGGGGGACCCGCAACCTGCAAACCGCTGTAGACACCCACGAATCCCGCGAGGACCGTCAGCGTGGTCCCGTACAGCAGGAGGAGGCGCCCGTTGCCCATGAGCTCGGCCATGGCGGTGAAGGCTTCAGCCACGCTCGTTCGTCCGTCGATCCGGTCCGCGCGCAGGAGCAGGCGCAGTACGGCCGCTCCCAGGGCGAGCGCGACACCTCCGACGAAGAAGACCGGTTTCCAGCCGATCGCCTGCGCGATGGTCTGCGCTGCGAGTTGGCCCAGGACCGCCGATGCCAGGAAGGAGCTGGTCAACCAGGTGATGGCGGTGACACGACGATGTGCGTCGACATGGGTGGCGATGTAGGCAAAGGCCGAGGGTGCAAAGGCTGCTGCCACCAGACCCTGGATCGTGCGTAGAACGAGCCCCGCCCCCAGTGACGAGGCCAGCGGGACAGCGGCGGTGATCATGGCGGTGGCCGTGAGTCCGACGACGATCGTGCGACGGGGCCCGAAACGGTCGGCAGCGGGCCCGACCAACAGAAAGCCGGTGGCGTAGGCGACCGCGAAGGCGGTGGCCGTCCACGCGGCCGTACCGGGCTCGTTCCCCCAGTCGGCGGCCATGAGGGGGTAAAGAGGAATGACGGTGTATAACTGTCCGACAACCAGCATTCCTGTGAGAGAAAGGGCTAACACAGTTGTCGGAAACGACATGGGCGTAGCAGACGGGGGTGCAGTTGAAGCGTCCTTATTCTTTATCGAAGCCATGCTTTCACTATTGGCACCAACCAGTTGGTTGTCAAGGGAATAACAAGTTCACACGGGTCCGGATCCGGCCATGTATTTTGCCTCACACAACACAAAAGGAAACCATTCCACCACCCTGTGCAACCAACCGGTTGGTATCGTAGTACCATGCCGTCATGACGAAGAGAACGGAAACAACTCGCGCACTGCTGCTCAAGGCGGCGCGGACGGAGTTCGCCGCCCACGGAATCGCGGGCGCGCGCGTTGACCGCATCGCCGAGCGGGCCGGGGTCAACAAACAGCGGATCTACGCGAACTTCGGCGACAAGGAGCGACTCTTCCAGCACGTGGTGGGCCAAGCCCTGGACGAACTGTCCCAAGTCGTGACGCTCGACGAGGACACCACCCCGGCCGCCTACGTGGCGCGCGTGTTCGACTACCACAGGGCCAAACCCGAACTACTCAGACTCCTGCTCTGGGAGGCCCTGCACTACGGTGAGAAACCACTTCCGGACGAAGAGAGCAGAAGCGCTCTGTACGAGGCCAAGCTCTCCTCCCTCGCCGAACAGCTCGGCACGCCGCTCTCGCTCGACACGCGGCACCTGCTGTTGAGCCTCATCGGCTTGGCCGCATGGCCGCAGATCGTCCCCCAGTTGGCCCGATTGATCGTGGGCCCCGACGTCCACGGGGATCAGCCCCAGGAACATCTGCGCGAGTACATCACCGATTTCGTCCACAACGCCACACAGGTGGCTCCGTCCGTACCCAAGAGCGATACGGACGGAGCCACCTGATCAAGATCGATGCCCGACCGAGAAAGAACTCCGGACCGGCAGCCCACCCGGTCCGCTCACACGGCGCGATCGACCAGGGCAGCGGGCGCGGACGGCTGTTCCCCGCTTCCCTCCAGCGCAGCGATCCAGTTGTCGTGCAGCCACATCTGTGTGGCGCGTCGCTGAGCCGCCGCGTCCCAGGTGACGTCCCTTTCGAAGGTCACCAACCGCGAGTCGGCCCCGATGATGACCCACGCATAGCGACCGTCCTCGTGGCGAGTCTTGACCTTGACACCGGGGACGAGGTGCTCGTTTCCCTCTTCGTCCACGACCCTTTCGTCATGGCGGTCCACCCACTGCTCGGTCAGGCCCTGGAGATAACCCTCGTCGATCCGCCCCAGCCAACCGTGGGCGACCTGACGCGCCCGTTCCGCATCCGGCAGGTCGCGCGGGTCGTTGTTGGCGTCCAGATCCAGTGCGGTGTAGCCGACGACGCGATCGTCCCGGCCACGGACGACGGAGACGTGTGGTCCTTCGAGACGACGTTCCTTCGTGGGTTGCCAGCGCGTGACGATCACCTCCTCGTCGTCGTGAAGCTCGGTACGAACGTCCACTTCGTGCCAATGGGAGGGAGGGGCGAGCCCGGACTCCGTCCCCAGTTCAGGTCGCGCGTTCTCACTACCGTCCTCATCGATCACAACGTCCATGTCGTCCTCCTCGGTGCTGTTCTGCGCAGAGTCGGCGCCGTGCCACCCCTGTCATCTGCACAGGCCCGGATCCGACGAGCCGAGCACGATGGCGATTGCCACGGTGAAAACCCCGAGCAGCAGGGACCGCACTCGGACGAGCCCGGCCACACACGGTGGTGGCGCCGTGGTCGACACATCCCTCTTCCCCTCCCGCCGAGGCGAACCGGAGCACACCTGACGATCCGAAGGATCCGGTCTCGACTCAAGGGCACCCCCATAGAACCAACCAACTAGTTGGGTGTCAATGTGGTGACGCAGTTCGGACACACCCCCGCACTCCCCCACGGAGCCGAACGGCCGTGGCGCGCCTCACCACGCCGGGCCGGAGCAATCAGGAAGCTTCGAGTCCTTCCCCGTACCGCAGTACTTGCCGCCACGCCCCGTGTCACCGCACGGGGGCCGACACCGAAAAACACTCGCGACACACGGTTGTCGACGGATAGATTGCCAAACGTCCTATCCGCAGACCTCTGACAGAAACGGAACGGAGCCGCTCGTGCAGCACTCCACCCCTGAGTTCGCCCGCATCGCCGCCGAAGGCACCTTTTTGAGGTGCCAGGTCGGCTCCGTCGTGCACGGCCTCGACATCGACGACCAGAACGACCGTGACGAGATGGGAATCTGCATCGAGCCCCCCGAATACGTCATCGGTCTGCGCCACTTCGAGCAGTACATCCACCGCACCCAACCCGACGACGTGCGTTCCGGCCCCGGCGACCTCGACCTGACCGTCTACTCGCTACGTAAGTGGACCCGCCTGGCGTTGGCGGGCAACCCCACGGTTCTTCTCCCGCTCTTCGTCCCCGAGGACGAATGCGTCGTCCTCACCGAGACGGGTCGCGAGCTGCGTACCCACGCCCATCGGTTCCTCTCCCGCCACGCCGGTGAACGCTTCCTGGGGTACCTACGCGCCCAACGCGACCGCATGGAGGGACTCCGCGGCGGCAAACACACCAATCGCCCCGAGTTGGTGTCCATGCACGGCTTCGACACCAAGTACGCCTACCACATGGTCCGCCTGGGCATTCAAGGAGTGGAACTGATGGAGACCGGCAAGCTGACCCTGCCCATGCCCGAACCCGACCGTTCCTGGTTGCTTGCCCTACGTCGCGGTGAACACACTCGTGACGAGGCCCTTGCACGCACCACCGAACTCGAGGCGCGCCTGACCGATCTGCGCACAACCTCCGACCTGCCCGCCGAACCCGACACCGCCTGGGCCGATCACTGGCTGGTCAACACCTACCGGCACGCCTGGAGTCGGCGCAGACCCGCCGCAACGGCGAGCCAACCCCAGGATAAGGTTCTTCCGTAAGAAACATGCTGCTTCCGTACCAGGAAGACGCAGGCCGGACGCGCCGGACACGGCACGTCACGGTCGGACAAGACGAAGGTGAGGACACCCATCATGGTCGGAACCATCGCAGCCGTGCTCATGTGCATCGGCCTGACGATGATGATCGTCACCGGACTTCTCCCGACGCTCATCAAGCACCGCTAGGAAGCAGTCCTCGAAGGCTTCGGAAGAAGAGAACGGTCCTTCCCCACTGTGTACCGTCGCGCGTCGGTGCGCCCATTGAAGGGGTGGCGGAAGGCGGTGACGTTCTCAGGGCCTTGCAGAGGCTGTGCGCCTCCCCCTACCGAGGTGGGGGCGCCTCCGTCGGCTCATAACGGGCCAACTCCCCCCGGCCCTTGAACACCGCGAGTGCGCCGTCGATCTCGCGGACCGTTTCTCACGCGCAAGATGGTGGCCTTCGGTCCGCCCGACCGGGATGGCCATCGTTTTCCTCCACCGGTACGCGCACACCAGTCTTCAGCACCACTGAAAACCGTCACAGCGTCCGCATCACCTCACGGTTGTCGAGAACGTACCGGAAAAAAGGGTCGGCAAGAGCCGGTGGAGACAAGGGAAGAGCTCACGAACCGTTCAAGGGCCGACCCGGGCCGCTCGACACAGTAGAGACAAAAACGGCCGTCTCGGTGTGCTCGCGGCCCGGTCGGCCCTGATCCGTTCGGATTCGCAGGAGAAGATCGGGGCTCAATGGCGCGGCTGGGGTGAAAAAAGGGGGCATCCTCGGGGGAACAACTGTCGTCCCGGGACACCGAGTGGTCCCGAACACTGGGGGAGGTGGTCGCGGCGAGGTCATCGGCGTCGGCCTCCTTCGTTCGGTGGTGGACACGCACTACCCAGCCCCCGCCGGTCCGGAGAGCGTCGTCAGGATGCACCCGAAAGACCGTGGGGGACAACCACGGGATGGGGGAACTCTCTTCCCAGAGGCTTTCGGTACCGTCCTGTGACCGCACTTCGGTGACCGGTTCCGGCCGGCTCCAGGGGTTTTTCGGCACACAGACACCCCTCCAGTGGTATCTGTGGAGTGTCACAGCTCCGCCGAGCGGGGTTGGTGGCCTTCTGCCGGCCCAGGGCCTAGTTAGGGTGACATATGTCGATCTGGTCTCGTGGCGACCGTAAGGGACGGGTCGAAGAAACCCTCTTGATGCTGAAGGGCCAGGAGATCATCGACGGTTTGGACATCGTCCTCGACGAGGACAAGCCCTACCGTGTGCGTGTTCCAGCCGGCATCGTCCATCTGGACGAGGACGAAGCTTCCATGTTCGCTCTGGGCGCGGTGGTCGGGGCCTTCGGCAACGTCGCGCGCGGACGCAGTTGACCCCACTGTCCACGTTTTCCGGTAACACACGGGTCCGTTGTCACCGGGCTCCTCGGCCCTGGTTTGTCGGCAGGGGATCAATCCGTGGACCGAGGGTCGCGCTCCGAACTCCTGCGGGAGCGGTGGGTGGTGAGGAAGTCCCGATACCAGTGGTAACTGTCCTTGGGATGACGGGTCAGACTTTCGTAGTCCACGCGTATCAGGCCGAAGCGGCGATCGTAACCGAAGGCCCATTCGAAGTTGTCCAGGAGTGACCAGACGAAGTAACCGCGTACGTCCACGCCCGCGTCGATGGCCTTGGCCAGAGCGTCCAGGTGTTCTTGTAGGTAGGCGATACGGTCGGTGTCGCGTACACGCCCGTTCTCGTCGGCACGATCTGTCTCGGCGGAGCCGTTCTCCGTGATCATGAGGGGTGGCAGATCCGGGTAGCGGCGGTCCAGGTCCACCAGCAGGTCGGTGAAGGTCTCCGGCATCACGGGCCATCCCATGGTGGTGTGCCGTACCCCTTCGACGGGGACCTGTTCGATGCCGATGTCCACTGCGGTGCGTCGAGCCGGGTCGGCCTCGTGGTGGGGTGCATCACGTAGCACGATCGGCCGGTAGAAGTTCACGCCGAGGAAGTCCAAGGGTTGCCCGATGGTCCGAAGATCACCCTCACGCCGGTAGGAGCCATCGGCCACATCCCCCCACACCTTGTTCTCGTTGTCCGGGTAGGTGCCCAGGAAGAGGGGGTCGAACCAGACCCTGTTGTGCAGGGTACGGGCCCGTTCCACGGCCGCCCGATCGGCCGCGGACTCGGAGGCCGGCAGGAGCTGGTCGGGGTTGAGTGTGATGCCGACCTGCCCTGTACCACTTGCACGCAACTCGCCCACAGCCATGCCGTGGGCCAGCAGTAGATGGTGTGCCACGGCCAGGGCGGGGGTGCCCTCCTGCGTACCGGGGGCGTGTCGGCCGACCGCGTGTCCGACGAAGGCCGTGCAGAACGGTTCGTTCAGTGTGATCCAGTACCCGACCCGGTCTCCGAGCCGGTCGGCGACGATTCTGGTGTACTCGGCGAATCGGTGTGCGGTGTCACGTACCCGCCACCCGCCCTGGTCCTCCAGGGCCTGGGGAAGGTCCCAGTGGTAGAGGGTCAGCACCGGTTCGATCCCGGCTTCCAGAAGGCTGTCGACCAGCCGGTCGTAGAAGGCCAGCCCCTTGGGGTTGGGGCGTCCTTGCCCGGAAGGTTGAATCCTCGGCCAGGCCACCGAGAAGCGGTACAGGTCCACACCGAGGTCGGCGAGCAGGCCGACGTCCTCACCGTAGCGGTGGTAATGGTCGCACGCCACGTCTCCGGTCTCACCGCGGGCCACACGGCCGGGCGTACGGCAGTAGGTGTCCCAGATGGAAGGGCCGCGACCGTCAACGTGGGCAGCCCCCTCCACCTGATAAGCAGCGGTCGCGGTACCGAACAGAAAATCAGCGGGGAGCATCGGCTCGTCCATGGTGAACCCTTCATGCTTGGGAGCGCTCCCAGAATAGGGCAGGTGAT
>DXDP01000310.1 GCA_019115445.1 Candidatus Nocardiopsis merdipullorum | reverse complement strand
CTCCGACGGCGGCCGGTGCCACGACGACCGCGCCGGAACCGACCGCGTCGGCCGTGGCCTCGGACAGGTCCTGGTCGGTCTCGGGGATCGAGACGACCTGGGCCCCCTCCTCCACGGCGAACCGGATCGCACCTTCCATGTCGTCCACGGTCGGTAGGGCCAAGAGCCCCGCGGCGGGGGCCACACCGAGCACACCACCCTCGGCGTCCTCACCGTGCCCGTGCCCGGCGATCAGGGAAGCCATCGCCGTGCCTTGGCCCGTGGCTTCACCGTTGTCACCGAAGTCGGTGTTGATTTCGAGATTGCCCCGCAGGTTGGGGTGATCGTCGTGGATCGAAAGACCCACCAGGGCGACGACGACGCCCTGCCCCTGCGTCTCCTCCCACAGTTCCGAAACACCGATGGCGGTCGCCCCCCACTGCTCGGGGCGAAAGTCCGGGCGGCCTTCGCTGTCCGCCACCGCGGGCGCTGTCGCCGAACCGAGAACGGTGAGAGCCACGCACGCGGCCGTGATCCCCCCGAGCCCGTGGCGTATGTGTGTGCTGTTTCGACTGTTGCCCCCGAGCACGTCAGGTCTCCCTCGCACGATGCGGTCGACGTTCCACCCGGCCCTCCCCGGCCCTTCGTAATTCTGCCACGAGCACAGGATTCAGGCGCGGACAAGGGCCCCGGGAGTGAGGGAAGGTAACTGTGACCTTGGTGCCAGTCCTGTGTTTTTCGTTCCTCGATCGACATGTCGAGTCGCTAGCATGTGTCGCGCCGATCCGGGCAAGCAAATTTCCCGTTCAGGGGGTGTCTCATGCCGAACATCGGTCCGTCCCAGGACGGTCGACCGGCCCTCGCCGAACGCGAACAGCGTATTCTTGCCTTCGAACGCCAGTGGTGGAAGTTCGAGGGGTCCAAGGAACAGGCGATCCGCGATGAATTCGGGTTTTCCGCGACCCGGTACTACCAACTGCTCAACGGCCTGGTGGAGCGCCCCGAGGCGCTCGCCTTCGATCCCATGACCGTCAAGCGTCTGCGCCGCCTACGCGCCGACAGACAACGGCAACGCAACGCCCGAAGACTGGGAATCCAGCTCTGAACGGTGTCCTGTCCCTTTCGCCTCGAGTGGCCCGTGCACCCCGGTGCGGGCGCTCACCCAACGGCACACATGATTCGGCCGGGCGTGTCGCACGGCCGGAAAGGTCCTTCATGTCCCTGTTCCCGCCGAGCACCGACGCCGGACGCACCGCGCTCGACACGCTTTTGAGTGCACCGTCGCGGGCTCTGGTCGCCGTCGACTTCGACGGCACCCTCGCCCCGATCGTCGACGACCCCCGCACGTCCTCCCCCTACCCAGGAGTCGTGCCGGCACTGGCCGAACTGGCCGGTCTGGTGGCAAAGGTCGCCGTGATCACCGGCCGTCCCGCCGAAACCGCGGTGAGCCTGGGTGGGTTGGAACAGATCCCGGATGTCACCGTGCTGGGCCACTACGGTGGGGAGCATTGGGTCGGCGGCCGCGTCGTCGCCGTCGACCCCCCGCCCGGGGTCGCCCTGGTGCGTTCGGAACTGCCCGCCCTCGTTGATCGCGTGGCGGCACCGGAAGGCACCTGGATCGAGGACAAGGGGCGTTCCCTGGCGGTGCACACACGGCGCACGGCCGACCCCGACGCCGCTCTTGCACAGCTGCACCCCCACCTGGTCGCCCTGGCCGAACGTGCGGGCCTTCGGGTGGAGCCGGGGCGCATGGTCGTCGAACTACGCCCCCAGGGTGTGGACAAGGGTGCGGCCCTGACCTCCTTGGTGCAGGAGACCGACCCCGGCTCGGTGCTCTACGCCGGTGACGACCTCGGTGATCTGCCGGCCTTCGCCGTCGTGGCCGAACTGCGTGCTCGAGGCGTACCGGGTCTGCGAGTGTGTGCCTCCTCCGACGAGGCCCCCGAAGTGACCGAAGCCGCCGACCTCGTCGTCGCAGGACCCGCGGGGCTCGCCGAGTTCCTCGACGGGCTCATGGCGAAACTACGCGCCTCCTGAACCCTTCAGGTCTGAGAATCGTGCGCCTGAGGCGCGAGCGCCGAGCGTGCCGCCGCACGTAGGTCCACCAACCCGACACGGTCCCGCCCGTAGTGCACGGCGTTGGTCAACACCCCGACGTACCGGCCACTTTCCGGGTGCATGAACAGACTCGTGCCGGTGAAACCGTTGTGGTAGACCACCCCCTCCGGGGTGACCAGCCAACCCAGGCCCCGAGCGACCCCCGAACCGGCCTCCACGTGCGGCTGCCAGCTCGACCGGACGAACGAACGCGGAACCGCTCCCCCTGCGGTCACGTACGTGCGCAACGTCTCTCGGGCGAAGGTTCCCAGGTCGATGGCGGTGGTGAACACCCCGGCGTGGCCCGCCACACCCCCCATGAGTGCGGCCGCCTCGTCGTGGACCACCCCCCAGGTGGGTGCGGCACCGGCCAGGCGGCGTTCTGTCGGTGCCACCGAGGGTGACCGGGGCAGCGGTCCGAAAGCCGTGGAACGCATACCGAGTTCCTCCCACAGGTCGACGGCCAACCGTTCCAGACCCTCGCCGTACAACCGTTCCAACAACAACCCCAGCAGAACGAACCCCTGATCGACGTAGTGGTACCCGGGCTCCTCCAGGGGGTCGGCCAGGATCGCCTCGGCAAGGTCCTGGCCGGTGCCCACGTACCGCTCCAGCCACATCACCTTGTTGAGTCTGCTGGTGTGGGTGAGGATCTGTCGGGTCGTGATCCCGCTCCCGGGCAGTCCGGAAGCCAGGTATGCAGACATCGGTGCGTCAAGGTCCAAGACCCCGTCGGCGACCGCCCGACCGGCCAGTGGCCACGTCGCCATCACCTTGGTCAGGCTCGCCACGTCGTAGAACACGTCCGGAGCGGTGTCGTGCTCGGCCTCTGTGTGCCCCACCGCGACGAACTCCCACATGCCCCCTGTGCCCACCACCGCGGTGCCACCCGGAAGCCGACCGGCGTCCACCATGACCTTCAGAACTTCCCGGATGCGTGCTCCCGTCTTCGCGAGCCAGTCACCATCACGCATCAGACGCCTCCCCCCGGATGTGCACACCTGATTCTGACTCGGCGATACCCCGTTACCCCCGTGTTGTCACACCGACCATGCCTCTCGAACAGTACGTAACCCTTGCTGGTCACAGCCGTGATCAGGCCCGTGTGTCCTGTCCCAGTAGGCTGATGCCGGCCGAACCCGAGGAGGACGATGAACAACCACACGCCCGTGCCCGCCGGTTTTCGCGGTGTGGCCGGAAACATGGGCATCAAGGACCCCGAGGACGACTTCTTCGTGGTGATCTCCGAAGTCCCCGCGAACGTGGCGGCAGTGTTCACACAATCCCGGTTCGCCGGGCCCAGTGTGCTCCTCAGCCGACGCGCCGGTGCCGAGGGGCGGGCACGCGGGGTCATCACCCTTGCCCGTAACGCCAATGTGGCGACCGGGCGCGTCGGGGACGAAAATGCACAGGAGATCCAGGAGCGAGTGGCAGCGGCGGCCGGTGTACGGCCCACGGAGATCCTCATCGCCTCCACCGGGGTCATCGGTCGCCCCTACCCCATGGACCGGATCCGCGCCACCCTCCGAGCACTGCCTGAGGAGTTCCCCCCGGCCGACCTGGACCGGTCCGCGGCCGCGATGATGACCACAGACACCCACCCCAAGGCCGTCTCGGTCCGGGTCGGGAACGCGACCCTCACCGGCATCGCCAAGGGTGTCGGCATGATCGAGCCGAACATGGCGACCATGCTCGCGTGGTTCTTCACCGACGCCGACCTGGAGCAACCGGTGCTGGACGGGGTGTTCCGCCGCGTTGTGGAACGCACCTTCAACGCGCTGAGCATCGACACCGACACCTCCACCAGTGACTCGGCGGCGATCTTCGCCAACGGTCTGGCCGGCCCGGTGGACCCGTCCGCGTTCGAGGAAGCCCTTCACAAGGTCGCACTCGACCTGGTGCGGATGATCGCCTCCGACGGTGAGGGCGCGGGCAAACTCATCGAGGTACGTATGACCGGTGCCCGCGACGACGCCCAGGCCAAACGGATCGCCAAGGCCGTGGTGAACTCACCCCTGGTCAAAACCGCTGTCCACGGCGCCGACCCGAACTGGGGAAGGGTCGCGATGGCTGTCGGCAAGTGCTCCGAGGAGTACGACGTCCTTCCGGAGAACGTGCGTATCACCTTCGGTGAGGTGGAGACCTACCCGACGGAGGCCACGGACAAGACCCTCGAGCGCGCGGCGGCGCACATGGCCGGGGACGAGGTGATCATCGGCGTGGACCTGGGTATCGCCGACGGTTCCTTCACCGTCTACGGCTGTGATCTGACGGAGGGGTACATCCGGATCAACGCCGACTACACCACCTGATCCCCGGCAGCGACCTCCGGTACGGCGGCCGCGCGCACGGCCTGTCGGGCCTGCTCGGGTCCGTCGGCAGCCAGCGCCAGCTCGGCCAACCGGCGGCATTGGTCCAGGGTGTGTCGGGCCAGGGCGTACCGAACGGCGGGCAACGCCGCGGGCACCGCGGACAGGCTCGTCACCCCGAGGCCCACCAGGACAGGGGCCAACAGCGGATCCGCTGCGGCTTCGCCGCACACCCCCACGGAACGTCCCCGGTGTTCGCCGGCCCGTCCCACCACACCGACCAACTCCAGTACGGCGGCCTGCCAGGGATCCAACAGTTCCGACAGGGAGCCGAGGGTGCGGTCGGCCGCCATCGTGTACTGAGCCAGATCGTTGGTGCCCAGGGACACAAAATCCACGTGCTGCAGGATGCGGTCGGCGAGCAGGGCGGCCCCGGGCACCTCGATCATCACCCCGGCCTCGGGCAGTCCCTCCCCGCGGACCAGTTCGGCGAACTCCGCCGCTTCGGCGGGGGTGGAGATCATCGGTGCCATGACCCGCACGTGGGCGGCGGTCTTCCGGGCCGCTGCGGCGATCGCGGTGATCTGTTCGGTCAGAAGTTCCGGAAAGAGTCCTGCGGTCCGGTAACCACGCACGCCGAGTGCCGGGTTGTCCTCCTGGCCGGTGTCGACGAAGGCCAGCGGTTTGTCCGAACCGGCGTCCAAGGTACGCACGGTGACCGTGCGTCCGCCGAAAGCCTCCAACACCCGTTGGTAGACCTCGGTCTGTTCGGCCACGCTCGGTGGCTCGGCACGGTCCAGGAACAAGAACTCGGTACGTAGCAGCCCCACGCCCTCACTGTCGTGCTCGGCCGCTTCGGCGGGCTCCCCCTCCCCCAGGTTGAGCAGCAGCGCAACGGAGGTCCCGTCGAGAGTGTGCCCCGGGCCGGAGTGTTCGGCCCAGGCCGAACGGCGTTCCGCCGCGCGTCGCGCAAGGTCTTGGACCCGCAACGGGTCCGGGTCGACCGTGACCGTACCCGCGTCGCCGTCCACCGCCACCACGGTGCCGTCACGGAGCCCGGCCGCACCGGGGCATCCGACCACGGCGGGGACACCGAGTGCGCGAGCCAGGATCGCCGTGTGGCTGGTCGGCCCCCCTTTGTGGGTCACGATCGCCTGTACCCGTCGGGTGTCCAACCGAACGGTGTCTGCGGGGGCGAGGTCGTCGGCGACCAGGACGTGATCGACCCCCGGATCGGGCAGGCCCGGCATCGGTTCGTCGAGAAGGAGCGCCACCGCGCGGTCCCGGATGTCGGCCAGGTCCGCGGCGCGTTCGGCCAGGTAACCACCGGCCGCAAGGAGGAGCTCCCGGTAGGTGTCGCAGGACGCGTGCACCGCCCACGCGGCGGGCTCACCGCCTTCTGCCCGTTCTCCGGCCCGTCGAGCCAGTTCTGGGTCACGCGCCATGGTGGCGAGCGCACTGAGCACTTCCGCCGCCTCACCCTCCAGAACCCCGGCCTGGGCGTCGAAGCCGTCGGCGACCCGGCTCAGGGCCCGGTGAGCCGCCTCACTCTCCGCCCCGGGGTCGGCGACGGTGGGGCGGTGTTCGGGCAGCCTCGGGCGTGGTCCCATGCGAGCCACCGGGGCGGCGGCCGTCCCGGGTGCGGCCGTGACACCTTGCAGCGTTTCCGTCCCGGGGGGCGGTCCTTCTGTGGCGCTCTTCTCCATGGTCGGCTCCTCGGCGCTGCTCGCTCTGTCAGGGTTGGATGGTCACTTCGACGGCTGTACCCACTGCAGCAGTTTCGATCGCTTTGTGCACCTTCGAAAGCACCATGTGTTCGGTGGTCGGGGTCGGCGACCGGGATGGTACCCATGAAGGCGAGTTCCGGGAAGCCCCGATCACGGCGGACCCGGAGCCGCTGTTGTCCCCCCGTACCCACACACAAGGAATGACCACATGCCCGAACGCACCGTGTCCATCGGTTCCCCTCTCGGCCTGCACGCCAGACCGGCGACCTTGTTCGTGAAGGCGGTCAACGAGACCGGGTTGCCCGTCACGATCTCCCGTGAGGGCCATGAGCCCGTGGACGCACGTAGTGTCCTGGCCGTGATGACGATGGGCGCCGATCACGGCCAAGAGGTCACGCTGCACTGTGAAGACCTCGAGGGTGCCGAGCAGGCGCTCGACACCCTCGTGGATCTGTTGGCCTCCGACCCGGATGCCACGTAGCAGTAGCTTTCTCAGGGGCCGGCGGGGCCGTGGTCACTCGTTCGCGTACCGAAGCACAGCACCGATCCCCTCTTCGAATCGTGCCTCGTTCTCGGGGACGAACACCAACTCGGCGCCGGTGGTGGCCACCGCGCGTGCGAGCGCCGGCCCGGCCTTCTCCCGACTCGAACCATCGATCCCCATGTCGTGCAACGTCTGCTCGCTCAGGAAGATCTGTTCACCGGACGGGCCGATCCACAAGTCACGATCGGCACCCTGGAGGGTGTTGGTCCACAGCAGTGTGTCCACCTGCCCCCGTTGCAGTGCGCGGACGGTGTCGGCGAAACCGTCCGTGACGGCTCCCCCGGACCGTTCGCGCTCGTAGACGGACACGGCCTGCTCGATGTGTTCGGCGGCTTCCCGGTCGAGCAGTGCGGACAACTCCTCGTCCAACGGTGAACTGTCCGAGCCGGGGGCGCGGGAACCGGCTTCCAGGACAACGACCCGCTCCCGGACCCGTTCGGGCAGGCGTTCCATGAGCTCGCCGCGGACCTGTGCCTCCCCGCCCAGGGCCACGACCTCGGCCCGGCTCCGATCCGCGAGCGCAGTGACCTCGTCGGCCACCTGGTCGACGTTCTGTCGTACTTGTTCATCGACGGCCCGTTGCATGTGCCCGTGGTGGTAACCACCTTCACGAACCTTGTGAACGGGTTTGTCGGCGCCCTCCACGCGGCGGTTCACCGTACGCCCGTCCGCGTACTCGGCGCGCAGGTCCGCGCCGATGCTGTCGACCACCGCCAGGACATGGGGTATGTGTCGGCCCTCGGCCACCATGTACGGCAGTGGGTCCGGCAGGGGTCCGCCTCGGGCCACGTAGTCCTGTGGTGGTTCGGACACCGTGGAGTCGAACAGCACCTCGCCGCCGGCCGCGTACACCACTTGGCCGTGTACCCCGGAGACACCCTCGGTGTCCCCGACCACTTCGTCCATCGCACCAAGTGTTTCCGCGTCCATCCCTTGTGCGGCGAGCTCACGTCGGGCCTGTTCCCAGCGGATCCCAATCTTGCTCTCCGCGGTCTCGGTGTCACGCGAGGTGTTGATGTACAAGGACGCGATCGGCCCGTGCGTTTCGTACAAGGGTTGGAGAAAGGCCAGGTCCATGGTTGTGTCCTCCGCTCGTTCGAATCGGGGAACGTGCTCAGACCACCTCTGTGTCCAAGCCCTTTCCCGTGGCGGGGGTGACTAATCACTTCTGGCTCCACGGCAGCAGGGTGTGAAGTCTCTCCCTCTTCACGAACCTTCGATGTCCGTGGATCATGGCTGTCCCGCGCAGCGGGACGGCCGTGGCGCGTTTGCCCACAGCGCACCGCGTGTCCGCGTGCCGACACGGATGGCCCGGAAATCGCGTGCTTCCATGAGAGTCACGTCGAGCGCGAAGGGTAGGAGTGTGCGAGGAATCGATATCCGCGAACTGGAGTGCTTTCTCGTGGTCGGCGAGGAAGCACACCTGGGCCGCGCGGCGGCGCGCCTGGGGTTCTCACGTGAGCGGGTCGGTGAGCTCCTCGCAGCTTTGGAACGGCGCATCGGTTCACCGCTTGTGGACGACACGGGTGATCGTCTGCGTCTCACCCCCTTCGGTGAGGAATTCCTCGCCTCCCTGATACCCGCTTACGGCTCCCTGGTGTCGGTGCTGGAGGATGCTCGGGAACGGGCTTCGGGTACCCGTCATCGGGTTCGTCTGGGGTTTCCCGGCCCCCTGCACGAGGCAGTGTCACGGGCGGTCAAGGTCTTCGAGGAGCGTTCCGTCGATGCCCGCGTGGATCTTCTGGAAAATCCCGTGACCGACCCGTTCGGCCCACTGCGGCACGGACGGGTGGACGCCTCCGTGGTCCTTCTGCCCGCGCGTGAACGGGATCTGGTCATCGGTCCGGTCTTCGACCGCAGACCGCAGCGACTTGCGTTGCCGCCCTCCCACCCCTTGGCCGCTCGGACACAGGTGGGGGTGGAGGACATGGCACGGGTGCCACTCATCCCGGTCCTGCGAGCCACCGATCACACACTGCGTGTACGTGCCCCCACCATCACCCCGCTCGGTAAGACCATTCATCACGAAACAGTGGTGGAGACCCTCCGAGACGGTCTGCGCCTGGTGGCGTCCGGGCGCGGTGGGATGCTGCTGTGCGGGTCCGGGGACGAACACCTCGACACCGCCGAGGTGGCCCTGGTTCCGGTGCGCGGTCTGCCGGAATCGTCCTTCGGCCTGGTGTGGCCGCGTGGGGCCCGCAACCCCGGTGTTCCCGCCCTGGCTTCCGCGTTCTTCGAAACACTCGTCTGACCGGTTGGTAACAAAAGTGAAGCAAGACGCCACCCGGTTCACCGCTGTGACGTGCGACATCATAAAGTTCCGCCATGGGTGTTTTGCGCAAGCACGTGCTCGTTCGCGTGCTTCTGGGTTTTTTGGCAGTTGTCGCGGCATTGGCTCTGATCGCTGCGCTCCTCGGTGTGTGGAGCGTACGCCGGTCCTTCCCCCAGGCCACCGGTGAACTGTCCCTTCCCGGGCTGGAGTCGTCGGTGTCCGTACTGCGTGACGAGTACGGCGTCGCCCACGTCTATGCCGACAACGCACACGACCTGTTCATGGCACAGGGGTTCGTCCACGCCCAGGACCGGTTCTGGGAAATGGACTTCCGTCGCCACGTCACCTCCGGCCGGACCGCCGAGTTGTTCGGCCCCGACCAGGTGGAGACCGACATCTACCTGCGCACCATGGGATGGCGCCGGGTCGCCGAACAGGAGTACGACCTGCTCGACGAGGAGACCCAGCAGTACATGGACGCCTACTCCGCCGGGGTGAACTCCTGGATCGACGACAACCAGGGGCTGTCGGCGAGCCTGGAGTACGGGCTCTTGAACATCACCGCCGACGACTACACCGTCGAACCCTGGGCCCCCGCCGACAGCCTTGCCTGGCTCAAGGCCATGGCCTGGGACCTGGGTGGCAACCTCCAGGAGGAGACCACCCGCGCCCATCTGCTCGCCAACGGACTCGATCAGGAGCAGATCGAGGAGCTGTACCCGGCCTACCCGACGCAGCAACACGCCCCCATCACCGACACCGACGAGCACAACGGCACCGATCCCGAGGCGGACCTGTCCCCCGCCCCCGACCTGCCGGAGGAATCCCTCGACACACTCGAAGAACTGGCCGGAGCACACAAGGACATCCCCGATCTCCTCGGCCCCTCCAGCAGCACAGATCTGGGTTCCAACTCCTGGGTGGTCTCGGGCGAGCACACCGACACCGGCGCACCCCTGCTGACCAACGACCCCCACCTGGGCGCCTCCATGCCCTCCACCTGGCACCAGATGGGCCTGCACTGCACCGAGCTGACCGAGGAATGCCCCTTCGACGTCAGCGGATTCAGCTTCTCCGGGCTGCCCGGAGTGGTCATCGGCCAGAACGAGTCGATGGCGTGGGGGTTCACCAACCTCAATCCGGATGTCATGGACCTCTACCTGGAACAGGTCGAGGGTGACCACTACGTGGTGGACGGTGAGGAGCGTCCCCTGGAGATCATCGAGGACACCATCGCGGTCTCCGGTGGCGACGACGTGGACATCACCATCCGTTCCACCCACCACGGCCCGATCCTGTCGGACACAGAGGCCGGGAAGGACCTGAGCGAGATCGGGCAGAACCCCGCCGAGGGCGACGACGCCCCCTACGCGGTGTCCTTGCGCTGGACCGCCCTTCAACCGGGCAGGACCGCCGATGCCATCTTCGCCCTGAACCGCTCCCGTGACTGGGACGACTTCCGCCATGCCGCGAGTCTGTTCGAGGTACCCGCGCAGAACCTGATCTATGCGGACAACGAGGGCAACATCGGCTACCAGGCCCCCGGTTTCGTGCCGGTACGTGGTGAGGGCGACGGACGTTGGCCCGCACCCGGCTGGGATTCCGACTACGACTGGGAAGACGAGTATTTGCCCTTCGACGAGCTGCCCAGCGTGCTCAACCCCGAGTCCGGGGTCATCGTCACCGCCAATCAGTCGGTGGTCGACGAGGACTACGAACACTTCCTCACCACCGACTGGGACTACGGCTACAGAAGTCAGCGGATCAACGACCTGTTGTCCGAGACCATCGCCGAGGGGCCGGTCTCCGTGGAGGACATGGAACGCATCCTGATGGACTCCCAGCACGGCGCCGCCGTCGACATCACCCCCTACCTGTTGGACGTGAACGTCGACGGAACCACCGCCGAGGCCCAGAGCGAACTGGCCGACTGGGACCACTTCGACGAACCCGATTCCGCGGGTGCGGCCTTTTACAACGCGACCTGGCGACACCTGCTGCCGTTGCTCTTCGACGAGCTGGGGGAGATCCCCATGGACAGCAGTTCCCGCGGCATGTACCTGGTCACCCAACTGCTGGAGGACCCCGATTCTCCATGGTGGGAAGGTCAGGAGGTCGGTGGGCGCGACGAGGTCCTCGCCACCGCCATGGACCAGGCCGCCGAGGAACTCACCGAACTGCTCGGTGACACACCCGCCGACTGGCGCTGGGGCGACCTGCACACCCTCACCGCCACCCACGAGTCGTTCGGCACCTCGGGGATCGGCCCGGTGGAATGGCTGTTCAACCGTGGCCCGGTGGAGAGTTCGGGCGGTTCGAGCATCGTCAACGCGACCGGGTGGCAGGCCTCGGAGGGGTACGACATCACCACGGTCCCGTCCATGCGGATGGTCGTGGACATGGACGACCGGGACTCCTCCACCTGGATCCATCTGACCGGCAACTCGGGGCACGCCTTCCACCCCAACTACGACGATCAGTTGGATCTGTGGGCGGAAGGGGAATCCCTGCCGTGGGCCGTGACCGAGAACGCGGTACGCGCGGCGAGCACGGACGAGCTCACCCTCACCCCGTGACCCGGTCGGTTCCGGGGAGCGGCTGTTCCCCGGAACCGACCGGGTCACAGAGGGAACGAGACGCGGGTCATCTCCTCGGACATCTCCCACAGGCGCCGGGCCACCTCGGTGTCCTTGGCCGCGGCGCTGCGCTTGGCGTAGGTCGGTGCGCCCCGCACACCGAACATGCGCCCGGGTCCTGCGTAACCTGCCCCGTCGATGTCCTGGGTGGCAGCGAAAACGGTGGGCAGCGAGCCGACCCAGGCGCTCTGCGCGACGACTTTGTTGGCGAGCAGGGCCACCTTTCGGGTGAAGGGGTCGGCGCCATGGCTCTGGAGGTTGGTGGCGGCGTAGCCGGGGTGGGAGGCCACCGACAGCACGTCCGATCCCACCTGTTCCAGACGCCGCTGCAGCTCCAGGGTGAACAGCAGATTGGCGAGCTTGGACCGGGCATAGGCACGGTAGGGGCTGTAACCGTGTTCAAGACCGACGTCCTCGGAATGGACATCCCTGGCCAACCGGTGCATCTGGGAAGAGACAGTCACCACGCGGCCGGTCACGTGTTGCAAGAGTAGATTGGTGAGGGCGAAGTGGCCCAGATGGTTGACACCGAACTGGGTTTCGAACCCGTCCACTGTGCGCCCCGCGGGCACCGCCATCACGCCCGCGTTGTTGATGAGCAGATGGATGTCGCCCTTCCAACCGTCTGCGAAGGCCCGCACCGACGACAGGTCAGCGAGGTCGAGCCTGCGCACCTCGGCCATTCCGGGGACGGAACCTGCCGCCTCACGCCCCTTCTCCTCGTTGCGTACCGCCAGGACGACCTTGGCGCCCGCTCGCCCCAGTGTGCGAGCCGTCTCCAGGCCGAGCCCACTGTTGGCTCCGGTGATCACGGCCGTACGTCCACCGAGATTCGGAATGGTCACCGATTTTTCAGACATGGGCCCAGCCTGACATCGCATCCCGACTCGTGCCAGGAAGCCCCGAACGCCTTGAAGGAAGGACACCGGAAGGGTCCACACGACATCGACGTGTCGACACCACGGCCGGGCATCGTTTGGTCCGCGCGCCCGATCGGGTAGAGCCCGGGTGAAGCCGAAACGGCCGAACGGGGGAAATATGCGGGCAACCATCGGGGACCTCGTGCACACGCACGGTGTCACCAGCAACGACGGTCAACGCACGGGCAAGATCGTGGAGGTGCGGGGAGCCAACGACGGTCCCCCGTACCTGGTGCGGTTCACCGACGGCGAGGAGCGGCTCATCTACCCGGGACCGAACACCGTGGTGGAACCGCAACGTTCTTCGGGCTGACCGACACCCGTGGGCGGCGGGGCACCTTCCCCGCCGCCACCGGACCTCACTCCACGGTGAGCACCAGCTTGCCCGTGGTGTGTCCGGTTTCCCCGGCCTCGTGCGCGCGGGCCGCCTCGGCCAGGGGGAAGGTCTCGGCGATGGTCGCGCGCAACGCCCCCCTCGCCACGAGCGCGGCCACCGATCGCATGCCCTGGTGATCGTCCTCCACGAGCATCTGCGCGATCCGGACACCACGTCGGGAGGCTTCGTCGATGGCCTCCTGCGTATCGACGGGCAGCAGACTCACCAGCACACCGCCATCACGCAAGGTCCGTACCGAACGGGTGACCTGATCGGCCCCACCGATGCTTTCCAGGACCGCGTCCACGTTCGTGACCGCTTCGGCGAAATCGGTGTGGCGGTAATCGATGACCTCGTCCGCGCCCAGGGAGCGGACGAACTCGTGTTTGGGGCTGCTCGCCGTACCTATGACGTGGGCTCCACGGGCCTTGGCGATCTGCACGGCGAGGTGACCGACCCCGCCCGCCGCGGCGTGCACCAGCACCCGGTCACCGTCGGAGATGTCGGCGGTGTCCACCAGGGCTTGCCAGGCGGTGAGTGCGGCGAGCGGGATCGCGCCCGCCTGTACGTGGTCGACCTCGGAGGGTTTGCGGGTGAAGGCACGTGCCGGTCCCTTCACGAACTCGGCGTGGGTCCCGACGCCGAAGGGGTAGGGCACCATCCCGAAGACTTCGTCCCCGGGGGAGAACAGGGTCACCCCGTATCCGACGTGCTCCACCACGCCGGATACGTCCCAGCCCAGTACGAACGGTGGTTCTCCCAGGAACATGCCTGTTCGACGGTGTTTCCAGTCGGTGGGGTTGACCCCGGCCGCCCGTACCCGGACGAGGATCTCCCCGGGCCCCGGTTCGGGCCTTGGCAGATCGACCTCCCGCAGTACGTCGGGACCGCCCAGGTCCTCCTGGCTGATCGCACGCATGGTCTGCACGGACTCTTTTGTTTCGTCACTCGCCATGGCCCCAGTGTCCCTGCCCTTGGTGCGCTGTTGTCCCACCGGCGCACTGTTCGTCGAAAAGGCGAGGGAGGTCGATCGTGTCTGCGTATATGCGCAAGGCGTCAGCCGTGGTCGAAGAGCTTGCCGATCTGGAGCACCGCTCCTGCGGCCAGTCCGGCCAGGGCGAGCGAGGCCACGAACGACCCGATCCACAGGGCCAGGCCCTCGAGTTCCACCCATGATTCCAGGAACCCTCGGGTGGCGTCGCGGGAGACGACGAAGACCAGGACGAAGGCGACGAAGGACACGGCGGTGATGACGTTTCTCAACGGGACACGCCCTGCTTCCGATGGGAGCGAGCAGACATGAGGCCCACACTACGGCCCACGGGTCAGCGCCAGGACCGCGTCCCTCGGGAAGGATCGGTGAGTACCCACACAGATCTTGCCAGTGGAAACATTCCACGGTAATCTTTCCAGTGGAAAGATAGCAGGCGACAAGTCTCACCTTCCAGTGGAGTCCCCATGCTCGTCATGATCGTGTTCCTCACCGCGCTCCTTGCGTTCCGCGCCTCGGGAACAGCCGGGGCACGACGATTCACCACCTGGCGGGTGAGCGCGGCGCACGCGCTCGCGGTCATGCTGCTGCTCACCGCAAGCGCACACTTCGTCCCACCCTCGGTCACGGCAATGCCGAACCAGGCGGACATGATCGCCATGGTGCCGCCCCAACTCCCCTTCCCCAAGGCACTGGTACTGGTCACCGGGGTTCTCGAGCTCCTCGGCGCGGCAGGGCTGACCTGGGCGAGAACCCGGCGACCCGCGGGTCTGTGCCTGGCCCTGCTCTTCGTGGCCATGACCCCGGCCAACATCCACGCCGCCCTCGATCCGGCACAGATCGACGCCACCACCCTGTGGCTGCGCCTGCCACAGCAGGCCCTGTACGTCTCCTGCGCACTGTGGGTCGCGCTTTCCACACGGCGCACGGTCACCGACCCGGAACCGGCACATTCGATGTGAACCGTCACACTCCACATCTCGTTGCACTCAGTGCATCGATGCACTTAATGTATGTGTCGTGAAAGAGCAACACGCTCCTCCTGGAGCGGACCGTCGCGAGGCCCTGAAAGCCCGCTACCGACGGGCCATCCTCGACGCCGCCGCGGACCTCATGGACAAATCCGAGGGCGCCGACTTCACGGTCGACACGCTCGCCGAACGCGCGGACGTCTCACGTCGCACGGTCTTCAACCACTTCGCCTCCGTGGAAGACATCGTCATCGAGGTCTTCGGTGAGGTCCTCAGCGGCTTCGCCGACCACATCGACGCCAAGATCTCGACGCCACCTTCCGCCGCACGCCACAGCATTTCGCTGTTCGATCAGGTCACCGAGGCCCTGAGGGCCACCGACATGGTCACCCCGATCACGCAGATGAAGCGGATGCTCGGCAACCAGAACCGAAAGCCCAACGCCCGCGAAGTGGTCGTGCTCCAAAGGGTCATCTCCGACCTGGGAGAACGTACATCCACGAAACTGAGACGCCACTACTCGTCCACCGACGGGCTGACAGTGGACTTCTTCTTCGGCTCGCTCATGAGCGGACTGGTCGTGGTGTACCAGCACTGGACCGCGTTGACCGGGGGCGTCGCCACGGAGGAATCACGGCGTGTCTGGGACAGCCTCATGGATCGTCTCATCACGACGACCCGCGCCGGATACGGCCCCCTGGCCTCCGAATATCCCGCAGGTGAGTCCGCTTCTCCTGGCTGAGCCCTTCCTCTCACCCGTCGGTTCCCAGAACCTTTTCTGCTTCTGCGAAAGAAACCATGGCTGAATTTCTCTATCGGCTCGGCCGCGTCGCGGCACACAGAGCCAAAACAGTGATCGCGATCTGGCTCGCGCTCCTCCTCGCGGCAGGAGCGTCCTTCGCGCTCTTCGGTGGAGAGCTCGAAGACACCTTCTCCATCCCGGGAACACCGACCGACCAGGTCAACGAAGTCATCACCGAGGAGTTCCCGGACCTGGGTGTTGGTTCCGGCACGATCGTCCTGCAGACCGAGGACGGTTCGGCATTCACCGAGGACCAGATCGAGGAAATCACCGATCTCATCGAGGACGCCGAGGACGTGTCCCGGGTCGAGGGTGTGGTCGACCCCTTCGCCACCGAGGACGAACAGGCCGAGCAGCAGGAGCAGCTCGAGGAGGGCCTCGACGAGATCGAGAGCGCACGCGAGGAGATCGAGGAAGGCCGGGAAGAGCTGGTCGAGGCCCGGGCCCAGGCCGAGTTCTTCGGCATGCTCGACGAGGCCGGTGACGAGATCGACGCGAACATGGCCGAACTCGAGGAGAACGCCGAGCTGGTCGAGGAACAGAAGGCGGAACTCGACGCGGGCATGAGCCTGCTGGAGACGTCCTCCGAGATCCGCATGGTCTCCGACGACGGCAGCACCGCGCTGGTCAACGTGTCCTTCTCCGATCCCCCGGAAGGGATCTCCACGGAGACCCGACAGGACCTGATGTCCACCTTCACCGACAACCCCGTGGACGGGGTCACCGTCGACTTCAGCACCGACATCGTCAACGACATCTCCGGTGTGTTCGGCGCAGGTGAAGTGGTCGGACTCATCATCGCTGCGATCGTCCTGCTCATCATGCTGGGCACCTTCATCGGCGCCGGGCTGCCCATCCTGACCGCGCTGGTCGGTGTCGGCGTCGGCGCCCTGGCGGGCCTGTCGTTGTCCGACGTGTTCGACATGGCCACGGTGACCCCGATCCTGGGGGTGATGCTCGGCCTCGCCGTTGGCATCGACTACTCACTGTTCATCATCAACCGCCACCGCCACCAGCTGAAGCAGGGACACCACCTTCACGATTCGATCGGTCTGGCCAACGGGACAGCGGGCAACGCCGTGGTCTTCGCCGGTACGACCGTACTCATCGCCCTGCTCGGCCTGAACCTGACCGGGATCGGCTTCCTCGGACTGATGGGGACCGTCGGTGCCATCTCGATCCTGGTCGCGGTACTGATCGCGGTGACCCTCACCCCGGCCCTGCTCTCCCTGACGGGAACACGCGTCCTTGCCCGCCGCGAACGCGCCCGCCACGCCGAACCATCGGCCTCCACCGAGCAGACTTCCGAGCCCGAACCCATGTCGACAAGGCGTGCGATCGGACGGGTCGTCATCGCCGTCGCCGGCCTGGCGATCCTCGCCCTTCCCGCCCTCGACCTGCACATGGGGCTGCCCGACGGTTCGACCGAACCCCACGACTCGACCCAGTACCGGGCCTACACGGCCGTTTCGGAGGAGTTCGGCCCCGGTATGAACGGCCCGCTCGTGGTGTTGGCGGACCTGCCCGGACCCGTGAGCGACGAGACGGCCCAGGAACACCAGGTCGAGGTCGCCGAGGAGATCTACTCCCGCCAGGACGTCGTGGCTGTGGCACCCATCGGACTGTCCGACGACAACTCGACCGCGCTCTTCCAGGTCGTACCGGAGGACGGGCCCACGAGTCGGTCCACCGAGGACCTTGTCGAAACGTTGCGTGGACTGTCCCCGATCGACGGTGGCGACGAACTGGGTGTGGCGGGTACGGCCAGCGGCAACATCGACATCTCCGACACCCTCAGTGACGCGCTGCCGACCTACCTCGCAGTGGTCGTCGGCCTGTCCCTGGTGATCCTGCTCGTGGTGTTCCGTTCGGTGTTCGTGCCGGTCGTGGCCAGCCTCGGGTTCATCCTGTCGTTCTTCGCCTCCCTCGGTGGTGTGGTCGCCATCTACCAGTGGGGATGGCTGGGCGGAATCTTCGATGTGGACACCCCGGGACCGGTCCTGAACTTCCTGCCGACACTGCTGGTGGGGATCCTGTTCGGTCTGGCGATGGACTACATGCTCTTCCTGGGCACGGGGATGCGCGAGGCCTACGTGCGAGGCGCACCTTCACGGATCGCCGTCGTACAGGGCTTCCGGGCCGGCCGGGCGGTCGTGACGGCCGCGGCCATCATCATGATCTCGGTGTTCGCCGGGTTCGTCTTCTCGCACCTGGCGATGATCCGCCCGGTCGGGTTCGCATTGGCCTTCGGCGTACTCATCGACGCATTCGTCGTCCGCATGACCCTGATCCCGGCGCTCATGCACCTGGCGGGGGATGCGGCATGGTGGCTGCCCCGTTGGCTGGACCGGATCCTGCCCAACATCGACGTCGAGGGGTCTGCCCTCGAGCAGTTCCACGGGCGGGACACCACCTCGTCCGAGGAGAAGGTCCAGGACACCGAGGGGGACGGAAGAACCGACGGCGCGGAGCCGTCCACCGCCCCCGCTGAGGACACACCCCAGCACGCGGTCCACTCCGAGCAGCGCTGACCCGCACTCCGCACCCCGCGCCCGGCCGCCACGTGTGGCCGGGCGCGGTCGTGTCCGCCAGGGTGTGGTGGGGTTCGCGGTTCCTCAACCCCGTTCCGAGAGGAAGTCGGCGATGTCGGCGGCGATCCGATGGGGGTGTTCTCCGTTGACCGCATGGGACGCACCCGGGTAGAGGTTGACGGTCGCGTCCTCGGGCAGGGCACGTTCGGCGACCTCGACGGCGGACGCCGCGTCGTGCATCACGGATTCCTCGGCGATGATCGCCAGGACCGGTACGTCGAGCCCGGCCAGTTCCTCTTCGCCGATCCTCGTGGGCTGCGGCAGACGGAGCGTGTAGTGCTGCATGCCCGCCTCGATCATCTCGGCGACGGGTTCGTCCTCCACCGGTGCCCCACCGGCCGTCCAGGAGTTGAAGCCGTCCCGCCAGGAACGTGGAAGCCATGGGAGCGTGGCCGGCAAGGAACGTACGACCGTGCCGAGGGGGATGTCGGCGAAGACGAACACCGGGTCGATGGTGATGAGCCCGACGACCGGTTCCGGCCGCCGCAGAGCCAGGTTGACGGCGGTCCATCCACCGATGGAGAGTCCGACCAGATGGAAACCGTCCTCGGGCAGGGACCGGAGGGTCTGGTGCAACCACGACGCCTGGTCCTCGTCGTCCTCGATCGGCCGCTCCTGCACGCTCATGCCCGGTTCACCGAGCAGGTCGATCGTGTAGACGTCGCCGACCTCCAGCAAGGAGGGCAGGTTGCCGGCCCACACCGGTGACGCGGACGCACGGCCCGGCAACAACACCAGCGGGTGTTCTCGATCGGTGGAGCCGGCGAACCGGTGGACCCGCACGATGCCGTGGTTCGTACGCACGTCGAGGGTTTCCTCGGGTTCGGGCATCTCTTGGAAGGCCTCGGTGTAGGCCCGGACGAACCGCTCGTGTCCTTCTCTCCCGTCCCAGTGCCCCACCGGGGACGAGTTGGGCATCATCACCACGGTGAGGAGCGCCAACACCAGGAAGCCGCTGACCAGCGCGACGACTCGTCGTCGATGTTTGCGTGCGGGACGTTCTTCACCCATGAGACCTGCTGACCGATCGGTTAATTATTTGACCGTACGGTAGATTGAGTTTCATGGCAAGATCGCAGGAGTCCCGGGACCGGCGCGAACCCACCCTGACCGAGCAGGCGCGGCGTGCCCAGCTCATCGAGGTCACCATCGACCGGATCGCCGAGCACGGCTACGGCGGAACCTCCCTCTCCCGGATCGCCGAGGGTGCGGGGATCACCAAGGCGGCAGTGTTGTACCACTTCCCCACCAAGGCCGCCGTCGTTCGCGCCGCCCACGAGCACGTACTGGCCGCCCTGACCGAGCACGTGGGTACGGCGGTCAGCGCGGTCGGGCCACAACAGGCCCCGGCCGCCTACATCCGCGCGATGATCGGCCACCTGCGTGAGCGACCTCGACACACCCGCGTGATCATCGAGGCGATGACACACGAGGAAGGTGACCACGAACCGCATGAGCGGTGGGGTCCCCTGGCGGATCTGCTCGCCGCGGCGCGAGAGGACCCCTCCCCCGCCCCGGAGCAGGAGCTACGGACCACGGCGATCATCATCGGCGGAGCCATCGACGCGATCGTCGCCGAACAACTCTCCGACCCCGACTACGACACCGCTGCCGCCGCCGACCAACTCGTCGCGATGGTCCGCACCGACCCGGTACTCACCCACCACGGCAAGAACCCGCCCCTTCCCGATACCGCCACCGACAAAGGCAGAGCGCCGTGACAGGTCCGGTTCGCACGGGTTCCACCGCCCTATGGCATGACGAACCGGCGACAGTATCCTGAAGGGGTGCTGTCCTGGGCCCAGCTCGCCGTTTTCGTCCCTGCAGCGGTCGCCGTCGCGGCGTCCCCCGGCGCGAACAACCTCCTCGCCTTCCGCAACGGTGTGCAGAGTGGCTTCCGGAACGCTTCACTGGCGCTGTCAGGCCGCTTCCTGGCTTTCACGATCATGCTCACCTTGGTCATCGCGGGTTTGGGCACACTCCTGAACACCTCACAACCCGCCTTCGAAGCCCTACGCTTCCTCGGCGCCACGTTCATGATCGGGCTCGGCCTGTGGGTGATGTGGTCGGCCCGCCCACAAGGCGACGAACATCGGAACACGGGGACGACGCGGACGCACCCACCGAGGCACTCGTCCGCCTGGAAACTGGCGACCCAGGAGTTCGTCACCGCGGGCGCCAACCCCAAGGCGCTCTTGTTGTTCACGGCGTTCCTCCCTCCCTTCGTCGACACGACACAGAACATGACCGCCACCGGTGTTCAGCTCGCTCTTCTGGGGGTGCTCTACATCGTTTGCGAGGTCGTCACGGCGCTCGTCTGGGCGGGTTCCGGGTGGCTTCTGGGTTCCCGTGGCCTACGACGCAGGACACTCCGGCGGCTCGACCAGGCATCGGGCAGCCTCCTGGTCGTGTTCGGCGCAGGACTGGCTCTTTCCGACCTGACACGGCGTTGACGGTTTCCACCAGAACACCCGACCGAACCCATGTGGAGGAAAAAGGAGTCGAAGCGGCCGACACCGGGCTGCTCGGGAAGAACCCCACACAATCTCTTGCTTCGTCACCGCAGAACTTTCCACCATGGTCTTGGTGCCCTGCTCCAATTGGTGCCCTGCTCCGCTACGAGGGGGTCTCCGAAACCATCCCCTCAGCTCGCCAGGGTCTGTGGGGAAAGCGTCTTGAGCATCCCCCGCGCCCAATGCATCTGGCGCACCGAACGGGACCGGCACCGTTCGGTGATTGCGAGCAGCTCGGCGTCCGCGATGACCTGAGCACCCTGCCCGAGCAGGTCCCAGTCCAACGCCACCCCGGCACTCATCCGGTACAACCGCCTCAGATCCGCCAGGAGCGACATGTCCGCGTCCGAGCCCTCCCCGGGAAGTTCACGCACCTCCTCCTCGGGCGGTTCGGGGCGTTCCAGATCGGCGGGGGCCACACCGTAACGGGAGGCGACCGCGGCAACCTCTCGCACATGCGCCTGAGACCACACCGCGAGGTCACCGGCCACGTGACGAACCTCGTGTTCCTTCGGGTGCCGGTCGACCACCCGCAACAGTTCGACGGCCAGGGCACTCTCCGAACCATGCAGTTCCCGTAGAGCCTTCCCGATCCTCACCGTGTCCCCCCGTCGACGTACTTCTCCAAAGTGTCCGGCTCACCCCGGGTGGCCGTCACCTCCGCTCCGACCGGTGCGGACGCGGTCGTGGTGGGCGCCGAGGACGGCTGTCCGTCACCCTGTCCCAAAGTTCGAAGCTGTACGGCCGCCACCTTGAACATGGGCTGTTTGGACACCGGATCCCAGTCGTTGACGGTCATCTCGTTGGCGGCCCGATCCCGTTCCCCGTCGCTCTCCGAGGTGTCGGTGTCCCAGTAGCCGTAGTGGAAGGGGACGAACAGGACCCCGGGACGGATCCCACTGATCCTTGCCCTTGCGTGAATCCGACCGCGCGTCGAACGGATCTCCACCGGGTGGCCTTCCCTGATCCCTGCTTCCTCTGCATCGGGCGGGGCGATCTCCACCCATACTTCTGGGGCGGCCCGTTGGAGCTGGGGAGCACGTCCAGTCTTGGTTCGCGTGTGGAAGTGGTAGAGCGTACGGCCGGTGATCAGCGCAAAAGGGTACTCCTGGCCCGGTTCCTCGTGCGGAGGTACGTACTCCACGGCCTTGATCATCGCCCGGCCATCGGGGTTGGCCGCTCGGTACTCCGGTTCCTCCAGCGGCGCCCCCGTGACAAGATCCTTGCCGTAGCTCTCGCACTCCTCGGGACGAGCCCAGAACCGGCCGTCCGTGTAGAGACGTTCGGTCCCTTCCGGGTGTGCTTCGTCGCAGGGCCATTGGACACCGCTGTTGCCACGCAAGCGGTCGTAGGACAAGCCGGAGTAATCACAGGGTCGTCCCGCACTGGCCCGCTTCCATGCCTCGAAGGCCGACTCGGGGTCGTGCCACTGCGGGAAGGGTTGCCCACCGTTGTCACGAAAACCCATCCGCCGCGCGTAGTCGAGGAAGATGTCCAGGTCCGAGCGTGCTTCACCCGGCGGTTCCACGGCCTTCTCGGACAGGTGCACCGTACGGTCGCTGTTGGTGAACGTTCCCGTCTTCTCACCCCAGGTCGCCGCGGGCAGCACCACGTCGGCGAGTTCGGCCGTCTCGGTCAGGAAGATGTCCTGTACCACCAGAAACAGTCCCTGACTCGCCAACAGCTCCCGTACCCGTCGCAGTTCGGGCAACGACACCAACGGGTTGGTCGCGCTGACCCACAGGAAGCGGATCGAGCCCTTCTCCGCATAGCGCATGATCTGCATGGCGTGCGTGGGTGGGGCGTAGTGCGGGATCCGCATCGGATCCAGATTCCAGATCGCGGCGAGGTCGGCGACGTGCCGGCCGTTGTCCCAATTGCGAAAGCCCACAAGGTCACCGTCGGCACCGCACTCACGGGTGTTCTCCGCACTGGGTTGGCCATTCATCTGGAGCACACCCGCACCGGGCCGACCCAACATCCCCCGCAACAGGTGGACATTGTTGACCTGCACGGCCGCCGCGGTGGCCTGGTTCGACTGGTAGAAACCCTGGAGGACGGTCGAAAGCAACCGTTCTGCGCCACCCAACAGTGCGGCGGCCTCACGGATGCGCTCCGCCGGCACCCCACAGATCTCGGCGGCACGTTCGGGCGGGTAGTCGTTCGTCACCCGGACCAGATCTTCGTATCCGACGGTGTATGCCTCGACGTAGCCGTGATCGACCCGCTCGGTCCGGATGAGTTCGTGCAGGATCGAATTCATCAGAGCGACGTTGGTGCCCGGCCTCGGCGCCAGGTGCAACGTCGCCTTCTGGGCCACCGGCGTCGGTCGGGGATCCACACACAACAGTCGGGGAGGGTTCGGGCCGGCCAACCGGTCGAGGACACGTGTCCACAGCACCACCTGGGTTTCGGCCATGTTGTGGCCGTACAGTGCGATGACATCGGCGTGGTCGATGTCGCCGTAGGAGCCCGGCTGCCCGTCGCAGCCGAACGATTCCTTCAGCGCTGAGGCGGCCGTGGCCGTGCACAACCGGGTGTTGCCATCCATGTGGTTGGTGCCGATCGCGCCGTGGCCGATGGCGGCGAGTGTGTAGTACTCCTCCAGGAACAACTGTCCGCTGGTGTAGAACCCCAGGGCGGAGGCACCTTGCTCGTCGAGCAGCTGTGTGCTGCGTTCCACCACAAGGTCCATCGCGGTGTCCCAGTCGGTCTCGACCAGCTTTCCGTCACGGCGTACGAGCGGTCGCGTGAGCCGGTCGGTTGAGTTGTTGGCCTGCCAGCTGTAGAGGTCCTTGGGGTCCAGGCGTCCACGGTTGACCCGGTCCTCCGCCCTACCGCGTACCCCGACGATCCGGTCGTCCTTGACCGCGATGTCCAGTGCGTCACCGTTGGAGTGCAGGAGCGTCGCGGTCCGTACCCATCGGTCCACGTCCTCCGGGCCCACCCCCTCGGTGAGATGCTGGTCGACCCTCACGGGCCATTGCTCGCCCTGACCGTACGGGGTCCGTGTCCCCCACGGTTCGGCGATCGGATCTCTCGACGACACAAGGCCCCCTCTTCCTTGCCGTACGGCACGGCAAGTGGCTCACAGTATGCGTGTGAGGCAGCCGGAACACCGGGGACACACGCGGGGCCCGAGGGAAAAGCAGGTCGATGGTGCGAGGTTGTCCCCGCTTCTCCCCCAGGTCACCGCGGGCAGCACCACGTCGGCGACAGCCCAGCAACCGACGAGCTCACCGAAGGATCGAACGTGCGCGCCCGCCCATGTGCGCCCCACGGTTCCTACCTGCGTCGGGGTCGACGGATCCGAACAGCGTCCAGAGAAACGGCCCCGCTCATGACGTTCTGTTGCGAGACTGACGGTCGTCCACGATACGGAGAAGGAGAACAACATGTCGTCTGCCCGCATCACCGGCTTCGGCCTCGTCGTCGAGGACCTGCCCCGGTCCCTCGCGTTCTACCGAGAGCTGGGCGTGGACGTCCCCGAGGTCGACGCCCACACCCCTCACGCCGAGGCCGAACTTGCCAACGGGGGGAAGATGCTCTGGGACACCGTGGAAGTCGTCCGGGGTTTCGTACCCGATTGGAAGGCGCCTGATGGCGGACACCGGATTGCGTTGACAGTGGAGCTGGACACCCCGGCCGAAGTCGACGCCGAGTACGAGCGCATCGGCTCGCTCGGTTACGAGTGCCACACACCGCCGTGGGACGCGGTCTGGGGTCAGCGCTACGCCTTGGTGCTCGACCCCGACGGCAACGTTGTCGAGCTGTTCGCGCCACTGGACAAGTGAACCGACGTGCGGGAGCTGATACGGCTGCACGCCGTCCGCACATTCCTTGCCGTGCTGGAGGCCGCGGACGGGATCGGGCTTCTGGATCAGCTCTCCGTACCGGCCGACACCATCGTCCTTGCGACGGCGACGAGCACACGTCCCGAGCTGCCGGAGAAGTTGTTGCGCATGCTGGGGTGGCACGGAGTGGCACCCGGGATTCGCAGGGCCGGTGATGATGCTCGACCGCTCTCCCAGGTCAGTGCAGATAAGAGCCAGCGACAGGACTTGAACCCGCAACCTACCGCTTACAAGGCGGTTGCTCTACCAATTGAGCTACGCTGGCCGACCATCGAAGGGTACCAAAACCTCGACGTCCTCCCGCATGGTACCGCTTCCGGCGCAAAGAGGCCTACTCGGATGCGCCAAGACCCCACTCATGCTGTTCGAACACTCGAAGCTGCTCCACTCATCCGGCCGATGTGCCCCAGGGAAAGACGGAACCTCGGCAAGATTCCGGTCAAGCTCACTCGGGCTGACCGGCGCGCAGACGAGCGACCTCGTAGAGGGACACACCGGCTGCCACGGAGGCGTTGAGGGACTCCGCGTCGCCGATCGGGATGTTCACGACCTCGTCGCAGTTCTCCCGCACGAGTCGGGACAGGCCCTTGCCCTCGGCACCCACGACGAGCACGAGTGGGCCGGTGGCCAGCTCGAGGCCGGGCAGGGGGGTGTCCCCGGCGGCGTCGAGTCCCACCGCGAACAGGCTTTCCTTCTTGAAGAACTCGAGGGTGCGGTTGAGGTTGGTGACTTGTGCGACGGGCATGCGGGCCAGGGTGCCCGCGGAGGTCTTCCACGCGGTCATGTTCACGCCCGCGGAACGTCGCTCGGGGATGACCACGCCGTGTGCCCCGAAAGCTGTGGCGGACCGGATGATCGCACCGAGGTTGTGTGGATCGGTGACCCCGTCCAGGACCACGATGAGCGCCGGGGTCTTCGATTCCCGAGCAGCGTCGAGAAGGGCCTCGGGCTGCCAGTACTGGTACGGCCGTGTCTGCAGGGCGACGCCCTGGTGGGCGGCGTCGGGCTGACCGTTGCTCTCGCAGCGGCGGTCCAGGTCGGTGCGGTTGACCTCGACCACGTCCACGCCCTGGTCCCCGGCCAACCGGGCGGCCTCGGTGACCCGGTTGTCGGGGTCGAGGCTGTTGACGAGGAACAGGCGGGTGGCGGGCATCCCGGCTCGTAGCGCCTCCACCACCGGGTTACGTCCGACGAGCAGGTCGGAGTCGACCTTGCGTTGACGCTTTTCGGTGCGGGAACGTTGCTCGGCGCGGGGGGAGGGTTTGGGCCGTTTGGCCGCCTTGGCCCGCTGTTTGTCCTCGTACCAGTGCCGCTGCTCGGCGGGCAGGGTGCTGCTCTTGCCTTCCAGGGCACGGCGGTGCTTGCCGCCGCTGCCCTTGGTGGGGCCCTTCTTGTGTCTCTTCGCCGGCATGGGTAGGCCTCCCCGTACGTCCTGCACGCATGCCGGAAGCGCACTGCGTCCGGCCGGTTGCTCGAGTCGCCCGGGCCGGGCGACAAACTTCCAGAATACTGTGGGTCAGCCCCGACGTAGGTTCCAGCGCGAACCCTGCGGGGTGTCCTCCACCACGACGCCCGCTTCGGCGAGCTGGTCACGGATCGTGTCGGCCGCCGTGTAGTCCTTGCGTTTGCGGGCAGCTTGGCGTTGCTCCAGCGCGATCGTCACCAGAGCGTCCACGACTTCGTGCAGTCCCTGCTCGTCACCGCCGGCCCACTGCGGGTCGAGCGGGTCGACCCCGAGGACACCCAACATGGTGCGCAGCTCACCGGCGTATTCGGCGACCTGTTCCTTACTGCCTGCTGTCAAGGCGCTGTTGCCCTCACGCACGTGTCCGTGCACGACCGCAAGAGCCTGAGAAGCACCGAGGTCGTCGTTGAGGGCTGCGGCGAAGTCGGCGGGCACCTCGGTCGCCGGGTCCACCCCGCCGATCATCTCCACTGCCCGGGTCAGGAAGTGTTCGATGCGCTGGTATGCGGTGGCCGCTTCGTACAGAGCCTCGTCGGAGTAGTCGATGGTCGACCGGTAGTGGGCCTGAGCCAGGTAGTAGCGCAGTTCCACCGGTCGGACCTTTTCGACCAGCTTCGAGATGAGCAGAGAGTTGCCGAGCGACTTGCTCATCTTCTCCCCGCCGACCTTGAGCAGACCATTGTGCAGCCAGTACTGGGCAAAGCCGTCCCCGGCGGCACGGGACTGGGCCAGTTCGTTCTCGTGGTGCGGAAACACCAGGTCGAGGCCGCCACCGTGGATGTCGAAGCTCGGGCCGAGATACTTGGTGGCCATGGCCGAGCATTCCAGGTGCCAGCCCGGACGTCCCCGCCCCCAGGGTGTGTCCCAGCTGGGTTCGCCGGGTTTGGCGCCCTTCCACAGCGCGAAGTCACGGGGGTCACGCTTGTCCCGGCCCGGGTCGGCGGATTCCGCAACCTGATCGATTCGCTGGTTGGACAGTTCCCCGTAGGGCGAGAACGAGGTCACGTCGAAATAGACGTCCCCGGAACCGTCGGTGGTGGTGTAGGCGTGCCCTTGGTCGAGGAGGCGCTGCATGAGTTCGATCATCTCGGGCACGTGCCCGGTCGCACGCGGCTCCACGGTGGGGGCCAGGCAACCGAGGGTCTCGTAGGCCCAGGTGAATGCACGCTGGTTACGTTCGCTCACGACCCACCAGGGCACCCCTTCGGCGGCGGCGACGTCGATGATCTTGTCGTCGATGTCGGTGACGTTACGGCAGAACGTGACGTCATAACCGAGGTGGGTCAGCCAGCGGCGCAGGATGTCGAAGTTGACGCCGGAACGGATGTGTCCGATGTGGGGGGGCGCCTGCACCGTGGCACCACACAGGTACAGGGACGCACAGCCTTCGCGCAGAGGGGCGAACTCGCGGACCTGTCGGGCACTGGTGTCATAGAAGCGCAGACTCACGTTGTCAAGCCTATCCCCTTTCCCTGCACAGCAGCGTCACAAACCACTGCCCCATACTGCCTCGGGGACCAAAGAGCCCCCCACACGATCCCGGACAGGCACATCCACCGGAATAGGATGATCCGTATCGGTTGCTTCGCGATGTGAGATTGATCGTGCCCCTCACCCGTCATAGCAGAAGGAACACGACATACCTTCCGTCGGCGCACTGCCCCACCCGCCGGGAAGCAACCGAAATCGTCCGTAAACCTCGTGTTGGCACCCCTACCTCGACTACTCTGCGGTGACGATGGCCCCTAACAACACACACCCTGAGGCACAGACCGGACAACGCCCGGGAGCCGGCGCCCTCCTCGGCGGCACCCTCTTCATCGTCCTCATCACGGCCTGCGCGATGACCATCGCCTACAACGGCCTCTTCGCGCTCGCCGAGTACGGCGGCGGCGAGAGCACCTCACCCCATGTCTTCCCCGTGGCCTACACACTGCTGGTGTTGATGGCCTTCTGGGTGAGTTACATGCTGCGGGACGCGGCTCCCCGCGACCGCTTGTGGATCGACGTCGGACTGATCCCTTTCCTCATCGTGTTCGCGGCCATCGTGATGGTCATGCACAACATGGGGATGTTCGACCCCGAGACCGGGACCTTCCCCGAACGGGCCGCCAACGTGATCGTGGCCGTCGCACCCCTGGTCCCCGTCCTGATCGCGATCCTGTTGTGGATCACCGTGCGCGCTCACCTGCGACGCCGCTCACGCGCCGTGCGGCGGCCCTCGCCGTCCGCCGACCGCACCACCGTGTTGCACGGACGCCGTCCCGCGCAGGAGGAGATCGAACCCGCGTCGTTGCAGACCCGACTGCTCAGCTTCGGCAACCGTCCCGGGGACGACGGAAACGACGAGGACGAGCCCGACACCGAGGAAGCCGTCCCCACCGAGGCATCCTCGACACACCTGTCCGAGCCGCCGGCGAGGAACGACGAACTCGACGCCCCCACCACACCCCCACCACTCCCCCGACGCTCCCGTGACGGGAGCAACCCGATCAAACAAGCCGCCGAACATCCTCCGGTGGTTCCCGGAGCGGCCACCCCCACCTCGGAACCACCGGAAGAGGGTTTCTCACCGGACGTGGTCTTCGAGGAATCGACGGACGAAGGTTTCGAGCACGAGCCCGCCCCCGGTGATCCCGTCACGGACGAGGCCGAAGCACCGGCCGTGCCCACCGAGGTACGAACCGCACCGGAAACCCTCACGGAACCGGAAGAGGAGGACGACACCGGATCGGAAGAAGAAAGCGACACCGAACCGGATCCGACGCAGGACTCGGCCGACGAGTCCCCCTTCGCATCCTGGGAACCACCCGTGGAGGACCGCGACGAACCAAGCGTCCTGGCCGACTACGTGCCACCGGTGTGGACCCCACCCGAGGAGGAAACTTCCTCACCCCCTGCCGAACAGGCCCCCACAACGACCCCTTCGCTCGACCACGACACGGGGCCGGAGGTTCGCGCAGCGTTTCACCGCATGGACAGCGTTCCCACTCCCTCGGAGGAGGAGGACGGGGACGGCGATGGGGCCGAGGAAGGGGAGGAGAGCGTCCCGCTTCCCGAGATCGAGGAACTGCCCTCACAAGGAACGGAATCATCGCAAGAGCCCACGGCACGTCCTGCCACGTCTTCCGGGGAACAGTTGCGCAAGCGTCCCATGATCCTGAAGCCGCCAAGACCCCCGCTGCCGGACTTCGAGTCCGGTCCGCCGTCCCGTCGCGTGCGTAGTGAACCCCTCCGCCCGGAGGATTGACCGACGGGCAAAAGAGCCCTCCTGTGCCCCGACACACGCAAGCACAGGAGGCAACGCGAAGCGCAGGAGGCAGCCGTCAGTCGCGGGGAACGCACAGGGCGGTGGCAACCGCCGCGATCCCTTCCCCCCGCCCGGTGAGACCGAGACCATCGGTGGTGGTCGCAGAAACGCTCACCGGTGCGCCCACGACCTCGCCCAGCACCTTCTCGGCCTCGGCCCGACGCGGTGCGAACTTGGGTCGGTTGCTGATGATCTGCACGGCCACGTTGCCGACCTCGAAGCCGGCCGTGTGCACGCGTGCGACCGTCTCGGCCAGAAGATCGGTGCCGGAAGCACCCTTCCAGCGCGGATCGTCGGTGCCGAAGTTGGCACCCAGGTCCCCCAACCCGCACGCGGACAGCAGGGCGTCACATGCGGCATGAGCGGCTACGTCACCATCGGAATGACCTCGCACACCGTCTTCGCCCGGCCATTCCAAACCGGCGAGAAAAAGAGGCTGTCCAGGAAAAAACGGGTGGACGTCGGTTCCGACGCCCACCCGAGGAGTTTTCATCATTTATTATGTGATTCCACGAACGCATCCCCGGTTGTCCGTTGTAGGGGGGATCGCCATCGGTCCGGGGCAGCGACTTGTTCATATGGATTCTTAGTTGGTGAGAGCCTCTTCGAGAAGGGCCTCGGCCTTGTCCTCGTTGGTCTTTTCGGCGAGCGCGAGTTCACTGACGAGAATCTGCCGTGCCTTGGCCAGCATGCGTTTCTCGCCGGCGGACAAACCGCGCTCCTTGTCTCTGCGCCAAAGATCACGTACAACCTCGGCGACCTTGTTGACGTCGCCGGATGCCAGTTTCTCCAGGTTGGCCTTATAGCGCCTGGACCAGTTGGTGGGCTCTTCGGTGTGCGGTGCACGCAACACCTCGAAGACCTTCTCCAGGCCTTCCTTTCCCACTACGTCTCGAACGCCGACCTCTTCTGCGTTCTCGGCCGGTACATGTACCGTAAGATCGCCCTTGTCGACCCTCAGAACGAGGTAGGTTCTGTCCTCACCTTTAATAGTACGAGTCTCGATCGCTTCAACACGAGCAGCCCCATGGTGGGGATAGACAACAGTGTCGCCGACCTTGAAAGCCATGTGACAGGTACCCCTTCCGCTACCACAAGGATACCATGAATCTGTGACCAAACATACCGGTGGGGTTTACGAACACGCAGGTCAGGTCATGCTTTTCAAGACTTGACAAAGCGCACCCCGGCTTCGTGGAACACCTGGTCGGGGCATGCTCGGAAGGTCTTCCTCCTTGTGACGCAGGGTTTTCGGTACCTCACGAAGACATCCCCGACACCCTTCGGCAACAGGTCAGGTCCCCGGTTTTCTCGCCCTCGTGCGCCCGAGAGCGAGACTCACCACAGTCCTGTCAAGAGATCACTCCGGCTCGTAATCCTCACGCTTTTCCCCGGTCACCATGTAGATGAGGTTGTCCGCGACATGCACCGCGTGGTCGCCGTAGCGCTCGTAGAAACGTCCGACCAGAGTGACGTCCATGGTGGCCTCCACCCCATACTCCCAGTTGGGGCTGAGAATGCGTTGCAGTAACTTGCGCCGCAGGCGGTCCATCCTGTCGTCGTCCTCGTCGAGCTCCAGGGCGGTTTCGGCGTCCCTCTCGGAGATGACCTCCCCCGCCTTGGTCACCAGAAGTTCTGCTTGGTGTCCCATCT
>DXDP01000309.1 GCA_019115445.1 Candidatus Nocardiopsis merdipullorum | reverse complement strand
TGGCCACATTGTGCGGGGCGGCCGGACGTACATCGGCCAGTGTCGCCAGTTCTTCGGCACCGCCGGTCGGGTCGGGCACGAACGCGCGATCGACCAGCAGCTCCTCCACCACCCCGAATTCACCGGGGCGGGGGGTGTCCGAAGTCAGTCCCACCAGGGGGGTGTGGGGATCCCCGTCCTCCTCGGCCAGCCGTGTCGACCAGTCATCGGCGGTGTTGACCACGCGGATCGTGTCGCGGGCGAAGACCTTGCCCTTGGCGTGGGCGTAGGGGGCCAGGCCACCGTGCCAGTCCAGGTGGTCGGAGGCCACGTTGAGCACCACGGCGGCGTGTGGACGCACGGTGGAGGACCAGTGCAGCTGGAAGCTGGACAGTTCGACCGCCAGGACGTCGTGAGCTCGTCCGTCGGGGCCCGGCAGGGCCGCCTCGACGACGGGGGTGCCGACGTTGCCCACGGCCAGGGCGTTCCTGCCGTCCGCGCGCAACATCTCCTCCAGCATCCGTACCGTGGTGGTCTTGCCGTTGGTGCCGGTGACCGCCAACCACACCTGGTCGGCGGGTTTGAGTCGCCATGCCAGCTCGACGTCACCGATGATCTCCACGCCCGCCTCGGCGGCCCGTGCCAGCAGTGGCGAGTCGGGGCGCCAGCCCGGCGAGGTGACCACCAGGTCACAGCCCTCGGGCAGCGGGGTCCTTCCCAGAACGACCTGTGCACCTGCCTCGGTGAGTTCGGCGGCCATGGGGCGGACCGTGTCGTCGTCGCGACCGTCGACGACGACCACGCGAGCACCTTGGGACAGGAGCACCTTGGCGACCGGGGGGCCGGACACGCCCAGGCCCGCGACGCAGACCAGAGCCCCCGCCGGCACGGCGGGGTTGTCCAAGGGGTCGGGGACACGCTGTGCCATGCTCATTACCTCGGCATCCATTCGAGGTAGAACAGTCCGACGGCGATCGCCACGAACAGTCCCTGGATGATCCAGAAACGGATCACGATGGTCGTTTCGGCCCAGCCCTTGAGTTCGAAGTGGTGTTGCAGCGGTGCCATGCGGAGCACACGCTTGCCGGTGAGGCGGAACGAGGCGATCTGGACCATCACCGACAGGGTGATGATGACGAACAAGCCGCCGATGAGCAGCAGAAGGAGCTGGGTGCGCGTGGTGATCGCCAGGCCCACGACAAGACCGCCCAACGCCAGGGAGCCGGTGTCACCCATGAAGATCTTCGCGGGTGGGGCGTTGAACCACAGGAAGGCGGTGCACGAGCCCAGTACCGCGGCGGCCACCACTGCCAGGTCCAAGGGGTCACGGACCTGATAACAGTTCGCGGTCAGCGCTTCCACGCAGGACTGACGCAACTGCCAGTTGCCGATGATGATGTAGGCGACCAGCGACAGGATGACCGCGCCCGTGGCCAGGCCGTCCAGGCCGTCGGTGAGGTTCACCGCGTTGGAGAAACCGACGATGAGGAACAGTGCCCAGAGGACGAACAGCCCGATCATCAAAGGCGGGCCGAAGTCACGGAGGAAGGAGAGTTGGGGCGCGGCGGGGGTGTAGCCGTAGCCGTTGGGGAACTGGGTGACACCGTAGGCGAAGCCGACACCGACCACGGCCTGACCGACCATCTTCGCGCCACTGCGCAGACCCAGGCTGCGGCGCTTGTAGATCTTGATGAAGTCGTCCAGGAAGCCGACGCAGCCCATCCCGACGAACAGGAAGACCACCAGCAGTCCGGAGAGCGTGGGTCCTCCCCCGGTGCCGGTCGCCAACATGATTCCGTGTGCGCCGAAGTAACCCACGACCGCGCCGAGGATGATGACGACGCCACCCATGGTGGGTGTGCCCTGTTTGGTCTTGTGGCCCTCGGGGCCGTCGTCACGTACTTCCTGGCCGAACTTGAACCGGTACAGGAGTTTGATCAGCGACGGCATGAGCGCCATGGAGACGATCAGCGACAGCGCCGCCGCCAGGGAGATGCCGATCACTGGGCATCCTCCTTGGTGATGAGGTCGATAACCCGTTCGAGCGCTGCCACTCGCGATCCCTTCACAATGACGACGTCTCCTGATCGCATCCGTTCACGCAGCGCGGCAGCGGCCGCTTCGGCGTCCGGCACACGAATGCTCTCACCCTGCCAGTCGCCCCCGTCCGCGGCACCTTCGGCACCCGCGGCGATGCCCGCGGCCTCCTCACCGACCACGATCAGGTGTTGTACACCCGTTTGTGCGGCCAGCTCGCCGATCCGTACGTGCTCGGCCTCACCGTCCGCGCCCAGCTCGGCCATGTGCGCCAGCACCGCGACGGCACGGCGGTCCCGGGCCAGCGCGCCCAGTGTGGTCAACGCCGCACGCATCGACTCGGGGTTGGCGTTGTAGGCGTCGTTGACGAAGGTGACACCGTTGTGCTCGGTGACCTCCATGCGCCAACGGCTGACCGGGGACGCAGTACCCAGGGCGTCGGCGATCTGCTCGATCTCCATACCGAGCTCGTCGGCGACGGCGGCGGTGGCCAGGGCGTTGTGCACCTGGTGGACACCCACCAGCGCAAGCCGCACCCTGGCGGTACGCCCTCCCAGGTGGAGGGTGAAGGAGGGGGCTCCGGTGTCCTCCAGGGTCACCTCGGTGGCGCGTACCGCGGCTTCCTCGCCGGTGCCGTAGAACACCACACGGGCCGCCGTGCGCGATGCCATCTCCCGGACCCTGGGGTCGTCGGAGTTGAGGACGGCCACACCGCCCTCACCTCGGTGTTGCCCACCGGGAGGGAGTGCCTCGACGAGTTCGCCCTTGGCCTTGGCGATGGCGTCGCGGTCACCGAACTCACCCATGTGGGCGGTGCCGACGTTGAGCACGACCCCGATCCGTGGCGGGGCGATCCGGCACAGGTGGGCGATGTGTTCGACACCGCGCGCGGCGACCTCCAACACCAGGTGCCGGGTGTTGGCGTCGGCACGCAACACCGTCAGGGGGTGACCGATCTCGTTGTTGAACGAGCCGGCGGGGGCGACGGTCGTACCCATGGTGCACAGCACCTGCGCGATGAGGTCTTTGGTGGTCGTCTTGCCGGAGGAGCCGGTGACACCGATGATCTGGGTCGCCCGGCCCTGTCCGTGCCGGGTGTCACCGAGTTCCTCGGCCACGTACCGGGCCAGGCGGCCCAATGCGGCGACGACCTCGTCGTCGCCACCGTCCACCAGCAGATGGGGGGCCTCGACCGGCCGTGAGACCAGGACCGCTGCGGCTCCGGAGTCGATCGCCTGGGCGGCGAAGTCGTGTCCGTCGACCCGCTCACCTTTCAGCGCGACGAACAAGGCCCCGGGGGCGGCCTGTCTCGAGTCGATGACGACGGGGCCGTCGACGACGGTGTCGGGACACGCTGATCCGCCGATCGCGGTCTGGGTGATCTCAGCGATCCGATCGAGCGTGAGCGCGATCAAATCCACTCCTCATGTCAGGCCCGGCCCACGGCACCACAGAAAAGGTGGCCACCCGGTCGGGGTCAGGTCAGGGGATGGCGCCGCGGATCGCCGTGCGCTCGATACCGCACCGGGATTCACCACGGTGTCGGCCTACGCCGCGTCCGTGGGCGGCACGTGTCGGGCTGCGATTGCCGGACCTACCTTAGAACATGTTGGGCCGTCCGGCGTCCCGACGGGGCCCGTGTGAAGGAATGTGCTCCACTTCGTGATCGTCGATGCGTTCGGCGATCACATTCTGTGCATCGTGGCGGCCTCGGCATGCGTGGGGCGCGGAACAGGACCTGCCCCCACGCTCGGACGGAAGCGGCCCGGGTGTGTCGCGAGGTCACTCTTGGCCGGGGGTCCGATGGACGTTCTGCAACGCCGCCCCCAGGCGTTCACTCCTGCTCGACCGCAGACGATCCTCGATCGAGGATCGCAGTACCTCACGGTCGTCGAAGGGCAGAACCTCACCCTTGACGTACTGGCCCGTCTCGTGGCCCTTGCCGGCGACCACGATGGTGTCACCGGCCTCTGCACGGGCCACTGCCAGTCCGATGGCCTCGGCGCGGTCGAATTCGACGGTGATCCGGGCCCGCCGCTCCTCGGGGACCTTGGCCACCCCCTCCAACATCGCGTTCGCGATGAGGACGGGGTCCTCGGTGCGAGGGTTGTCGTTGGTGATGACGAGTTCGTCGGCCAGGCGCGCTGCGGCCTCGCCCATGAGGGGGCGTTTGGCCCGGTCACGGTCGCCCCCACATCCCAGGACCATGTGTACACGTCCCTCGGTGGTGGACCTCAGCGCGGTCAGGACCGCTTCGATGGCCCCGGGTTTGTGCGAATAATCCACGATCGTGGTGAAGTCCTGCGACTGCCCGGGGACGTGCTCGGCCACGACCGGTTCCATCCGGCCTGGGACCCCGGGGGCTGCGGCCACGCCCGCGATCGCGGTCTCCATCGGCAGGCCGGCCTCCACCAGACCCACGATCGCGCCCATGGCGTTGGAGACGTTGAAAGCTCCCGGCAGCCTCACCGAGGCGTCGGCCTCCATCCCACCCGGTCCGACGATCCGAAACGTGCTTCCGGTGGCTCCCAGTCGCACGTCCACGGCCTGCCAATCGGCCTCCATGGCCGTGGAGGGGTCGGCGTCGGTGAAGCCCTCCACGGCGAACGTGGTCACCGGGACCTTGCCGTCTGCCTCGACCATGTCCACGAGTGCACGGCCGAACCGGTCGTCGGCGTTGATCACCGCGATGTCGCAGTACTCCGGGGTGAACAACTTTGTCTTGGTCTCGAAGTAGTCGCGAAGGTCACTGTGGAAGTCGAGATGGTCCTGGGACAGGTTCGTGAAAATCGCAACGTCGAAGTGGGCGCCCTCGGATCGTCCCAGGGCCAAGGCGTGGCTGGAAACCTCCATGGCCGCGCCGGTCACACCGCGCTCACGCATCAGCGCGAACAAACCGTGCAGGTCGGTTGCCTCGGGGGTGGTCAGCGAGGACTGGACACGCTCGTTCCCGACCCGCATCTCGACCGTTCCGACCAGTCCGGTGCTCATCCCGGCCCGGCGCAGACCGGACTCGAGCAGGTAGCTGATGCTGGTCTTGCCGCTGGTGCCGGTCGTACCCACAAGGAGGAGCTCCTCGACGGGGTCGTCGAACACCCAGGAGGCGGCACGCCCCAGGGCGGTGCGCACGTCCGGCACGACGAGCACCGGAAGCCCGGTGGCCTCGGCCCGATCGGCACCTGCCGGGTCGGTCATGATCGCGGCCGCCCCCGACCGGGCCGCTTGGTCGGCGAACTCGGCGCCGTGCACGCGCATGCCCGGTAGGGCGGCGTACAGGTCACCGGAGCCGACTCGGCGTGAGTCGTGGGTGATACCGCGCACGTGGACTTCCCTGCTGGGTGCGTCCTCGGGGGTGTCGGGGCGCAGGTCCGGGCGCAAAAGTGTGGTGTCCGGTCCCAGCAGCGTCGCAAGGGAGGACAAAGGACGGAGTTGAGTGTGTTCTGGTCGCATTACCGGTGGCACGTGTGGAGGTTAACGGCTGTGGACGACCGCTCGGTAATTTCCACGCTGTGTTTGCCGATCTTTGCCCGAGTGACGCCTTCCCTGCCCTGGAGAGGTTGAGGTTCCTCACCGAGTCGTGGATGTTCTTGGCCGACCCGGTGTGACCCACGCCGACCTGTCGAAGGTGTGAGGACGCATCGGGGATCTGGCCGGTCGGTACCACGGCCGCGACCTGATCGCCCTGCCGGATCGGGCTCACCGGAGGTGGGCGGCCCCGGTCCTGTTGGTGTGGGATCACCTGTCCGGGCTCCAGCTTTCCGAACCCGGTGATCGAACCTCAGCGAGGATCGGGCAGGGGCGGATTCGCGGACCGCGCAAGGGAACGCCTGGCCATGTACACCGAGGACAGGGCGAATCCAGCGCGGGCCACAATCATGACCAGCCACAGGGACAACAGGTTCAACGACCCGGTCAGGGCCAACAGCGCGATGGCCGGCAAAGCGGTGCACCACAGCAAGACCACGAGGCTGCGTACGGTGGCATGGGGAGCGATGACGATCTTGAGCACCGAGGACAGGAACCCCGCCCAAGGCTCCATCAGCAGTTGGACACCCACCAACCGCAGGCCCCAGAGCACCAAGGGCTCCTGCTCCAGTCCCAACAGGCCCGCGACGAAAGCGGGAACGATCAGGAACGGCAACGCGACCGGCCAGAGGAGAAGAGCCATGGAGGCGGTGAACAGGCGTAGCCTCCGTCCGCGCTCCTCGGGGGTGCCTTCGAAAGCGCGCAGCAGTCGACCGGCCACCATGCCGTAGGGCTTCAGCGGTACCACCAAGGTACGGGTGACGGTGATGAAAGCGACGGCCGCGGCCGCCTGGGCCACGGGCAAAGTGGTGGCGATCTGTGCCACCAGGGCGAAGGTCATCACCAGAACGAGGACGTCGAACGATCCTGAGAAGGATCCCGGTACGGAGCGCACCACCTGTGCGGAGAACATGTCCCGGGCACCGATACGCACTGCTCGAAGAGCGGCGTTTCTTGCTTCCGGCTCGGCGCGCAGCACGCTGCGGACGAGCGTTGCGAAATCGATCAGGGAGCAACCCAGGCCGATCACCACCAGCGCAACCACAGGTGGCGGTTGCCACAGGAACACGGCGACGGCGAGGGCCGCGTAGCCGACGAAGTTCTCCACGCTCGTGCGTAGACGTACGCCCTCCTGACCGGTGACCACCAAAATTCCCCCGGCTGCGTACAACAGGGGGGCGATGAGCACCGACGGAAGGTAGGCGAGGTAGTAGGCGGCGAACAGCACCGGGGAATGCTGAAAGAAGAGAGCCGCGCCACCCGCCACCAGGGCGACGGCGGCAAGACACACGGAGCCGGCCAACACCACGGAGGCGAGTGCGGCCGGTTTGTCCGCATCATGGAGGAGCGTTTCCTTGCGCAGGCGTGCGACCACGAGAATCTGATAGGCGGTCCCCAAGGACAAGACCACAAGAAGAAGGGAGAGCGTACTTCCATAGGAAGCCGGGACTTCGGGTCCGTACACGCTCAAAGCGGAGAAGAAGACCAGGACCTTGATTCCGGGGAGGAACATGGCCAGGGCCATCTTCGTGCCACGCGCCAGGAAGTCTTTCGTGTCTCCGTCATTTCTCCCGGCAGATTCTTTTACCATGGTTCTCTTGGCGTTTCGGGTTGTTGACCTGGACCGGCATCGGGTCGAACCCCTGCTGGAGAAATTGGACGACAGCCCGGTCCTTCGTGGTTTCCGGGAGGAGACGGCCGAATTTTTCCAGGTGGTCCGGGATCCATTGAAACAGTCCGTGCCGGCATGAAATCCCGGCCCGTCAGCAGAGGGGTTCATCGGGCCGACCGACCCTGTCCCCCTCTTCACCTCGAAGGTTTTGCTTTTACGAAGCTGCACGTCCTCGAGACGATCAATGGATTTCTGATGCGTGCTGTGACACTAACACGGATTTCTGTGGCCATGTCAGGATGACCGCTGAATTGGGTCCAGAATCGGAGCGGAATCGCCGGTAGACCTGCGAACTCATCGAGCAGAACTCAGCGTGTCCGGTTTCGGCCAAGCTCTTACGGTGGTGTTCACCAACGGATATTGGTCCACTGAGCTTTTCTCAGTGGGGTTTCCTTGGCCTGGACGATGGACCTTTGGCCAACTCCCCCGTCCTGGGGAAGTGTGGTGGTGTGGGAGGGCGTCATGGACGAGATCGTGTCGGGTGGTGGGCCGTTGGTCCTGGACGGCGGCCTGGCGACCCGGTTGGAGGCCTACGGGTGTGACCTGCGCGGGGATCTGTGGTCGGCACGGCTGCTGGCCGATGCGCCCGAACTGATCCGACAGGCACACCGTGACTTCTTCGAGGCGGGCGCGGACGTGGCGATCTCCGCCGGGTACCAGGCCAGTGTCGATGGGTTCACTTCCCGGGGCATCGCCCGTGCCGATGCGGTGCGGCTGGTGGCCCGATCGGTGGAACTGGCGCTGGCCGAGCGGGACGCCTTCGGGTCCGGCCTGGTGGCAGCAGGGGTGGGACCCTACGGTGCCGTACTGGCCGACGGTGGGGAGTACACCGGAAACTACGACCTGGACGAGGACGGACTGTACCGGTGGCATCGGGAACGCTGGCAGGTGTTGACCGGCTCCGGCGTCGACCTGGTGGCGTGTGAGACCCTTCCCTCCCTGGCCGAGGCCCGGGCCCTGGCCCGTTTGCTGACCGAAACCCCGGGTGTCCGGGCATGGATGAGCTTTTCCTGTCGGGACGGCGAGCACATCGGCGACGGCACTCCGATGCAGGAGGTGGTGGCCGAGCTGGCACCGCTCCATGCACACGGATCGCTCGTGGCGGTGGGGGTCAACTGCACGGCGCCACGTCACGTCCCGGCGCTGGTGCGTACGGTTGCCGCGGCCGGCATTCCGGCGGTCGCCTACCCCAACTCCGGGGAGGAGTGGGATCCGCTGCACCGACGCTGGAGCGGTATCGGTGAACCGGGAGAGTTCGGTGCCGCCGCCGTGGGTTGGTGGCGGTCCGGGGCGGCCCTGGTGGGTGGCTGCTGTCGCACCGGCCCCGAACACATCCGTTCGGTCCGTACCCACCTGGGCCGCTTCTCGTGAGGGGTCACCACCCACCGCCGACCTCGGACAAGGTCTGGGCCGATGTGGGCTAACGTGCCTCCTCGTCCTCGAAGAGACGGATGGCGGGGGCCTCACCGTCGGTGGGTGGGACCTTCTCCGACTTGAGCGCAAAGCTCATGATGTCGTTGAACACGGGGCCGGCCGCCTCACCGCCGTAGTAGGTGTCCTGGGGGTTGTGCAGGACGACCTGCACGACGATCTCGGGGTCGTCCGCGGGCGCGAAACCGGCGAAGGTGGCGGTGTAACCACCGTCCTCGTAGGTTCCCGTTTCCGGGTTGATGCGGTTGGCGGTTCCGGTCTTGCCCGCGACACGGTATCCGTCGACGCGTGCCTGTGGTGCCGTTCCCTCGTCACTGGTGACCGCCTCCAGCATCAGGGAGAGGTGTTCGGCGGTCTCCTCGCTGATCACCCGCTCGCGTTCGGGCTCCTCGGCAGGGGTGAAGTCCCCCTCGGTGTCGACCGTGCCGGCGATGACGTTCAGATCACTTCGTACACCACCGTTGGCGATGGTGGCGTAGACCGAGGCCATCTGTGCGGCGTTGACCGACAGGCCGTGGCCGATGGCGACCGACGGCAGCTGAGTGCCCCACCAGTCCTCCGGGGCGGTGAGCACCCCGGACTCTTCCCCCGGAAGTTCCAGGCCGGTGGGTTGACCCAGGCCGAAGTCCGTCATGAAGGAGTGCAGCACACCGGCACCGACCTGATCGGCCACCTTGATCGTGCCGACGTTGCTGGACCTGGCCATGATGCCGTTGACGGTCAGGCGCTGGGTCCCGTCGTCGGTGGAGTTGCGGAAGGTCTGGTCGTAGTACTGCAGCGCGTACGGCACCGTGTAGACGGTCTCGGGGGTGACGATCTCCTCCTCCAGTGCCGCACCCAGAGTGATGACCTTGTTGGTGCTGCCGGGTTCGAAGGTCTCGGCGACGGCACCGTTGGACCAGTCCCCCTCGCTGGTTTCGGAGATGTCCTGCTGGCTGTAGGAGGGATGGTCGGCCATCGCGAGGATCTCTCCGTCGGGGCGGGTGACGATGGCACTACCCCCCTCGGCATTCAATTCCTCGACGTGTTCGGCCAGGGAGCGGGCCGCGTACCACTGCAGGTCGCGGTTCAGGGTCAGGCGTACGTCACGGCCGGGTTCGGGCTCGCGCACCAGTCCCCCGGCCATGGGGATCTGTGTGCCGTCACTGCCCACCTCGACCTGGCGTTTGCCCGCCTCCCCGGCCAGGGTGCTGTCGAGGTAACCCTCCAACCCTTCCAGGCCGTACCCCTCGGCTCCGACGAAGCCGATCAGGTCGGCGGCCCCGGTGTCCTCGGGGTAGATGCGTTCGTAGTCGATCTCCGAACCGACCCCACTCAACCCCAGATCGTGAAATTCCTCCCAGTCCTCATGGGTGACCTGCTCGGCCACCACCTGGTAGCGGCTGGGTGTGGCGTCGACCTTTGCGGCCACTTCCTCCTCGTGAAGGTCGAAACGTGTGGCCAGCTCCGTGACGAGTTCGTCGCGTTCGTCCTCCTCGACCTCCTGTGGATCGACGAAGACGGTGCGCACCTCCACCGACAGCGCGAACGGGTTTCCGTCGGCGTCGGTGATCTGGCCGCGCAGTGTGGGCACGTCGATGGTCCGCAGCCGCATGTCGGCGGCGGCCGCGGCGTACTCCTCGGCATCAAGTCCCTGGATCTGGACCAGCCGCCCGGCCAGGAGCACGATCAGCGTCAGGATCAATGCACCACCGATCTTGATGCGTTTGCGCGGGTCACCCCTGCGGAAGGTGCGACGCAACAGGGGTGGCGGCGGTGACGCGGGGCGGCGCCGGGGCCGACCACCGTCACGGCGTATCTCCCGGGCAGTGCGCCCCTCCGCACGGACCGGCCGTTGGGGGCGCGCACCACTCCGGGGGCGACGTGGTGCTCGTTGGGGATCCTTGTTGGGGCGGGTTCCCGAACGGTTGGTGGCACCCGGTCTCCGGGGGTCTCGAGGGCGACGGCCACGGGAAGAACTCACTCGGTGCCTCCGGTGACCTCACCGTTGTCGGGGTCGAGGAAGAGCGGCTCCTCCCCTTGCCTCATGCCCATCTCCTCTGCCTCCCTGGCGATACGCTCGGAGGTCTCCAGGTGCGCGACCTCTCTTTGGAGCTGTTGTTCCCGTTGGGACAGCTCTTTGTTCTGTGACTGCAAACTGGTGATGGCGTACGCCTCTTGGGCGACGACACTGCGCAACACCAACAGGCTGATCAGCGCACCACCCATGAGGCACATGACAAGGAGCACGAAGGGGATACGTGGTGCACGTGTCCGTACACCGGCCTTGCCGGTGGTTGGTGCGGTGGTCCGCCTGGTGGGACGCCCGGGAGAGGTGGTGGCCCTCCTCCCGCGAGTGGGTACACGGCGCGTGTGCGTCTTCGTGCTCATCCGGTCATCTCCCTGCTACCGCGACGGCTTGCGCACTCTTTCGGCCGCACGAAGGCGTGCCGACTGCGCGCGCGGGTTGCGTTCGTTCTCTTCGTCCGTGGGGAGTTCGGCGCCTCGTGTCAGGAGCCGAAGTTCGGGTTGCCGGTCAGGGAGGGAAACCGGCAGATCGATCGGTGTGGTGTCCTTGGCCAGTGCGGCCAGGGCCTTCTTGGTCGCACGATCCTCCAGCGAGTGGTAGGACAACACGGCGATGCGACCGTCGATCCCCAGACGGGAGATCGCAGCGGGCAGAGCGCGTTCGAGGATGGACAGCTCTGCGTTGACCTCGATACGTAGCCCTTGGAAGGTGCGTTTGGCGGGGTGACCACCGGTACGGCGCGTGGCGGCCGGGATGGCTTCGCGGACCAGGTCGGCCAATTCCCGGGTGGATTCGACGGGTCCGCGGGCACGGTGGCGTTCGATGGCCTTGGCCACTCGGGAAGCGAAGTGTTCCTCCCCGTACTTGCG
>DXDP01000308.1 GCA_019115445.1 Candidatus Nocardiopsis merdipullorum | reverse complement strand
GCAGCTCACGGCCTTCGAAAGGTGTCCAACCGGCACGCGAGGCACATTCCTCTGCGTTCACGGTCCACGTTCCCGCCGGGTCCACCAGCACGATGTCGGCGTCCCGCCCCACTGCGAGGCTTCCCTTGCGGTCCTCGATCCCGGCGATGCGTGCCGGGGCCTCCGCGGCCAGATGCACCATGCGGCCGAGCGCGAGCGAACCTCTGAGGACTCGGTCCATGAGCATGGGATAAATGGTGTCGAGCTCGGGGTATCCCGAAGTGCCGGCGAGCACGTCACGCTCACCGACGACCTTTTCCTCCCAGGTGTGGGGCGCGTGGTCGGAGGCGATGTTGTCGACAGTTCCGTTCTCCATCGCTCGCCACAAGGCCGAAACCTCCGCGGGCCGACGGTAACGGTCATAGGCCATGACGCCGTATCGATCGAAGTCGTCGGTCGATGTGAACGGTGCGAAGCTTTCGGCCGTGACCCGTACGCCACGTGCGCGAGCCTGTTCGACGAGGGGAAGGACCGCAGCACTGACATGCACGAGGTGGACGTGTGCTCCCGTGTGCTCGGCGAGAAGGAGTACACGGGAGGCCGACTCGACCTTGTCGAGTCGGCTCTCCTCGATGATCTCCTGCTTGACCTCTGCAATTCCCCGGCCGACCCAGTTGCGTCGCCACAGCTGCTCGATCTCCGGATTCGCCAGATGCACGGCGACCGGAAGACCCTGGCGCTCGGCCTCAGCCAGGATGTCCAACAAGTGCCCGTCATCGGTGATGGACAGTTCACTGTTGTACTGGTGCCCTTGTTCACGGCCCGCGAGGAAGACCTTCACTCCCATGGCTCCACGGTGTGCGAACGCCGCGAACTCCTCCGGGTGTGTGGCACCACACCAGAACAAGTGATCGACGTGCGCAACCCGGCCTGCCGCCTCGACCTTGGCGTCGAGGTCGGCAAGGCGCAGCAGCGGTGGCTGAGTGTTCGGCATGTCGGAGATCGTGGTGACCCCGCCGTGAGCGGCTGCTGCGGTGCCCGTAGCGAAGGTCTCCTTGTGTGGGGCACCCGGATCACGTAGGTGTACGTGGATGTCCACCATTCCCGGCAGCACCCAGCGATCGGAGGCATCGACGACGACTTCGCCGCGCCCGGTCCCCGATTCGACGATCCGTGTGATCCTTCCGTCGGTCACCTCGAGGTCGGCATGCCGCAGGCATCCGTCCACCATGAGTTCACCGGAGGCGATAACCAGGTCGGACGTCATACGGTGGTCCGTTCGGCCAGTCGCAGCGGGGCGAGAATGAGTGCTCGGGCGCAGGTGACCACATGGCGGATCTCGACACGGCCTCGACTGTCGTAACGGTAGGCATGGGAGCCGGGGCCGTAGCTGATCGCGTCGAGCCCCTCCATCGCGAGAATCTGTCCGTCACAGCCGAAGTAGGAATGTGGAAGCAGAGCGCCCACAGTGGCTTCGGTGCCCACCACGTCGTGGTGTGCCTGCGCCAGTGACTCGACGACAGGTGCGTCGAGGGGCACGTCGAGGAAGTCGCGGAACGAGCCGACGAGTTCGATGTCGGTGTGGAAACCGAACGGTGCGAGTACCGCACGCAGATGCGCAGTCACCTCGTCTCGGACTCGCTCGGGCCGCTGTCCCTTGGTCGTGAAGACACCGACGTTCAGCTCCATCGTGTCTGGTGCGAACGCCATCGGCACCATGTTCTCCCCATAACCCGCCCTCACGTGTCGAACCTGCGTCATCGGTAGGTCCGGCACCCTTTCGTCAATCACGAACTGGTACGGCACCGAGGTGAGCGCCCGCTCCACGACGTCCAGGGCATCGAGCGGATTGCGCGCCTGGTCGGCACGCTGGGCGTAGCGTGAGAAAAGAGCGGTGTCACCGACAGGCGCGGTACGTCCACGGACACGGATCCTCAGGGTGAGAGACCCTGTTTGCACCGTCCGGATCCCCAGGTCGGTCGGTTCCGGGATGATCGTGTGCTGTGGCCATTCGATCTGCTGCATGAGGGCACGGGTGCCCACCCCGCCCTGGTGGTGGCCCATGACTGCCGTGAACAGCAGGTCCCCGGGAGGGCGTACTCCCGAACGTTGCCACGCCAACAACGTCAACACGATGGAGGCCACACCCCCCTTCATGTTGCGCACGCCGTGCCCACGAACGACGTCTCCGTCAACGTGGACCTGGTGTGCCGCCGACCAGGACACATCGAGTGGTGTCGTGTCCATGTGGCCGTTGAGCATGAGCGACGGTGCCTCGCCCCTGCCCGGGATCCGTGCGAGCACATTGGGACGTCCAGCGGAGACCTCGAGCAGTTCGACCTCGATCCCTTCGGTTTCCATCGTCTCCTGCAGGATCCGTGCCACGCCGATCTCGTCGTCGACACCACACTGGCTCGGCGTGGCCGCGAGTCGACGTGTGAGGTCCAGTGCCTCGTCCGTGGTGACGTTCGCCGTGATGTCGGGAAGCATCTGCTGGGTCATGACTGATCACCTGCTGAACCGGTGGGTACCGTACTGGTGCCGGGTGCCTGGGCCCTCGCCTGCCAGGAGGCGAACCGCTCGATCATCACGATGGCGAGGAAGGACAGGCCACTGATCGCGATGAGCACGACGAGGGTCGCAAAGAGCTCGGCCGTCTCCAAGGAGGCGTTGTAGGACAGCAACAGATAGCCCAGGCCTGCGTTCGAGGCGACGAACTCGGCGATCACGGCACCGATCACACTCACGGTGAGGGCCAACTTCAAACCGGCGAACAGGTGTGGAACGGCCGCAGGGATCTTGACATGTCGGTACAGGTCGCGTTTGGAGCTGTTGACCGAGGCGAAGAGCTCCACGTGCCCGCGGTCGGTGGAGTCCAGGCCGCTGACCGTGTTGATGAGCACGGGGAAGAACGCCAGCAGCGCGATGATGAGTACCTTCGGAGCCAGGTCGACCCCGAACCACAATACGAACAAGGGGGCGATGGCAACCTTCGGGATCGTCTGTGAGGCGATGACGAGCGGATAGATCGCGGTCTTGATCGGTGGAGCGAAGTTCATGAGGATCGCAAGCGCGAGTCCTGTGCCCACCCCCAACCCGTAGCCGAGCACGAGCTCCAGCAACGTGATACCGACGTTCTCACCGATGACACCCCACTCGTCGACGAGCGCTTCGACGATCTCCGTGGGGGGTGGAAGGATGAATCGCGGCACGTCGAACACCACGACTGCGATCTGCCAGATCACAAGGATGGCTGCGAGGGACAGGAGCGAGGGCAGGAGCCCCGTCATCCGGCTCTTCATCAGTGCTCCTTCATCGCGTCGAGCAGTTCGTGGTGAATGTGCGCAACCAGATCGACCATGGGGGACTCGAATCGCATCCCCTCGCGGCGCGGGCGCGATGCGGGTACCTCGATGTCGGCGACCACGCGACCGGGGCGCGGCGCCATGACGAGGATGCGATCGGACAGGTAGACGGCCTCCGGAATCGAATGCGTCACGAAGAACACCGTTTGCTGACGCTGCTCCCACACTCGGAGCAGTTCATCGTTCATGCGCTGTCGAGTGATCTCGTCGAGCGCACCGAACGGCTCGTCCATCAACAGCAGCTGGGGTTCCAAGGCGTAGGAGCGTGCAAGTGCGACGCGTTGGCGCATACCTCCGGAGAGTTGATCCGGGTACCGGTCGAGGAAATCCTGTAGACCGACGAGCTCGGCGAGCTCCTCGACCTCTTCACGACGGCGAGCACGCTTGGCGACCTTGGCGAGGATGCCGATGTTCTCACGTACCGTGTACCACGGCAGAAGGTTCGCGTCCTGGAACATGAAGCCCGTGAGCCGCTTGGCCCGCAACACATTCGGTGTCTCGTCTCCGATCGTCACTTCTCCCGAGGTCGCCGGGAGCACATCGGCGAGTACGCGCAGCAAGGTGCTCTTGCCACACCCGGAAGGGCCGATGAGTGCGACGAATCGTCCCTGGGACACCTCGAAGTTGATGTCCGTCAGTGCTCGTGTCGGAGTTGGTGACTGCGCGCCGTAGACGACGTTGAGTTCCTTGGCCCTGACGACCGCGTCTCCTCGAGTGGGCTGCCCGTTCGGACTCATTGCCACTCTCCCGCGTTCTCAGGAAGAAGGTCGTTCGTGAAGAGCTCGGCCGGTTCGAGGGACTCACCGAGAACCTCACCTTCGACCATCTGTTCGACGAGGTTTCCCCACGTCTGCTCGTTGGACCAGCCCCAACCGTGGCTATCGGTGGCGTCACTGCGCATGAGGTCGAGCACGAGCTCGGTCGACTCCTCGATCTGCTGCGGGTCTCCCGTATCGCTGACGTCCTTCATCACGTCGACGGCCATCTCCCGGTCCTCGTCGGCGTCGGCGTAGCCTCTGAAGGTTGCCTCCAAGAAGCGCTCGACGGCGTCGTCTCCCTCCGCACGATCCTCGGTGGTCAGGATGGCCGCCCCCGGCAACGGCGTGGACTCCGTCGAGAACGGCAAGAACGTGGCGTCGACACCTTCGAGCTGCACCTGGATGAGTTGCGCGAAAGCGAAACCGGTGCACGCATCGGCCTGCCCGGAGATCACCATGGTGCACTTGGAGGCGGACTCCACGTAGTCCGTGTCGACCTCCTCGGCGACGCCGGCACGGGTGAGCGCCGCCTGGAACAGGCCGGCTTCCGCGGTTCCCTGCGCCGTTGCGACCCTCTTGTCCGCCAGGTCGGCGAAGTCGGCGGCCTCGCCGTCGACGATGACCCCCGTGGCGTCCTGTTGCAGGTGGTTGGCAACAGCCACGACGGGGAGTTCCTCGTTCACTCCGGAGATGAGCGCATCCGGCGATGCGATGCCGA
>DXDP01000030.1 GCA_019115445.1 Candidatus Nocardiopsis merdipullorum | reverse complement strand
CCACCACCGTAGTAACCGTGATCGTCGTAGTAGCCGTGACCACCGTGGTGGTGGTGATAGTGGTGCCTACGTCCGTACCCGCCGTACCAGCGTCGGCGTGGAGGCGAGGACATGACCGGCCTCGGAGACGGACCGGGGCTGGTCGTGCGCCTGGGAACGGAAGGGGTGGGGTTGGTCCTACGGCGGGAGGCTCCACCGATGCGTGCAGCACCGCTACGCCCGGCCGACCGGCTCCTGGCGGAACCACCGAACGACTTGCTGCTACCGCGCCGCGAAGCACCGCCGAACGACTTGCCGCTGCTGCGCCGTGAAGCGCCACCGAACGACTTGCCACCACTTCTGCGGGAGGATCCTCCACCCCGGGAGCGACCGCCTCTGGAACCGCCGGATCTTCTGCTCATGGGAACCTCCCTGGTCGTGTGCACCGCAGTACCGCGGCGTCTACCGACGATAGCTACTGGTCAGAGCATTCAGATACGTGGGAAGGCTCTTCGGGCCGCTTTCGACCGCTAGTGGACAACAATGAAACCGAACGGTGATTTTGTCCGTCATTGTTCGGGGGACCCTTGTCGGACATTGTCCACTCAACCGCGAAGGGCGGCACGCAAAATCCGCACGGCTTCCTCGTGGTCCAGCCCGACCCGGTTGATGACCTCGGCGTAGGAACGTGCGGCCGCCAGCGCCTCGGCCCGCTGGTCGTCCCCGGAGGCGGCCACGAAAGTACCCGAGCGGCCTCTGGTCTCGACCACGCCCGCCTGCTCCAACTCCCTGTAGGCGCGCGCCACCGTGTTCACCGCCACCGAGAGCTGTCCGGCCAGGGCTCGCACCGTCGGCAGCCGGTATCCGACCGGCAACTCTCCGTTGGCAGCGGCGATCGCAACGATCGCTCTGATCTGCTCATAAGGCGGAACCTTGGATGCTGGATCAATGCGGATGAAATCCGCCATCTCCTACCGCACTCCCCACAGAGGCGCGCTTCCCGTGCATGGGAAGGCCCTCGTCCCCGCGTAGGCGGGGGTCTGTCTCGAAAGGTCGGACACCAAACTACCGTGTGCGCCCCGGTACAGAGCCCCCGAGCCCGTACTGGAGGCCGCGTTCACACCCTCGAGAGCGGGAATCGACGAATACCGTGCAGACGGTGCTCCTCCCGTGCGGTGAGGAGCCTCTCGGCGGTATCGAGCACCTCACGCACGGCGGGCTTGGCCAAACGCTTACGCCGGTAGATCCGGTCCGTGTAACCCTTGGGACCGATGAGGAGCCGTTTCTCGGCGTAGGCGGCCCGCATCGCCTCGGTCAACACCTCGTCCAGTTCCAGGTCGAGACGTCGCAGTTCCTCGACCGGGGCATTGCTCTGCTCCGCCTTCCTCAAGGCGATCTGGGTTTCGGAGACCGATCTCAATAGATCCGGCAGCCGCTCGGCCTGTCTCTTGTCCGCCTCCAGCTTCTCGTCCGTCTGCTTCGTGCTCTGCTTGAGCAGTCCCATCCGTGCGCTCCATCACCTGAGTACCGTCGTCAAGGCCACTCTAGGACAGTCCGGATCCACGAGGTGCCCCAGGGCGGTGGGCACCACGCAGCAGGGCCAATACCCCGAAGGAACGGGCACAGATCCTGGCGGACACGCCACAATGGGGCCGTTCCCTACACCACAAGGACCACTGTGAGCAGGAATTACGCCGGCCTCAGCCGGGAGCGGATCATCATCGAGGCGCTGCACATCATTGCCGGGCGCGGACTGGGTGGACTGTCGATGCGTCGTCTGGGTGATGCCCTGGAGGTCGAGGCGATGGCGATCTACCACCACTTTCCGTTGGGCAAGGAGCAGCTGTTCAACGCCATCGCGGCCTATGTCACCTCACCGGCCCCCACCGGGGCGGCCTTCGACGACGAGGACGAGGAAGCTTCGGACAGCACCGAGGAGGAGACCGAGAGGGTCGAGGAGGAGCTCGACACCCGCCCGTGGGATGTACGGCTGACCATGTGGGCCGAGGCCTACCGTGAGCGGTTGCTGGCCTACTCGGGTGCGCTGTCGTTGCTGGCCCACCGGGCCCCCCACACCCCCAACAGTGCGGCCACGCACGCGCTGATGCACCGCGCCTTCACCGAAGCAGGGCTGAGGGGCGACGACGTGGTGCGCGCATCGGATGCCCTGCACTCCTATTGTCTGGGCTCGGTCGTGCACCAGGTACGGCACTCCGCCGACGAGGACGCCCCCGACGAGGAGGAGAGCACCACACGGTTCACCTTCGGGCTGCGTGCTTTGCTGCGCGGGCTGGTTTGAATCGGCCACACCGAGGACAGCGGGTTCGCCCTTGGGGTTCAAGGTCGACGACCCCCGTCTACTCGCGGGTGGTTCCCAAGGACATGTAGTCGTACATGGAGTAGCCCGCGTGGTGGTACACGTTGGTCAGATGCGGTGGGCGATACATCACCGTGCGTTCGAACACCACGGGCAGAATCGCGGCCTCTTCCAGGGCTCGCTCTTCGATCTGTGTGTAGATCGATGCGCGTTCCTCGGCGTCGTCGATCGTGGCGGCCTTGGCGAACAAGTCGTTGGTGCGCGCATCGTCCAATTCCGCGATGTTGGCGTTGCCCGCCTGTTGGATGGCGTTGCCGTTCAGGATCTTGCTCATGAACCCGTAGCCACTGGCCCAGTCCGGTGCCCAGCCGTACACGGTCAGGCCGAGGTCGTGCTCGTGCACGAAGTCCGGTGAGCCGACCTGAGTGTTGGTGTAGGAGTCGGCCGGGTACTGCTTGATCTCTGTTTCGATGCCCACTCGAGCCAGTGCTTGTTGAAGGGCCTCGGCGCTGCTCACCTCCCCGGGGTGGTCGGCACGGGTACCGATGGAGGTGGAAAAACCGTCCGGTCTGCCACACTTCTCCAACTCTTCCCGGGCCGCGGCAAGATCACCGGAGTTGTCCTTGGACGGGTACGGGTCAAGGCTCGGGTCGGTTCCCGGCAACGTCGGCGGCATGATCTGTGTGGCGATGTCACCACCGGTGTCACCGCCCCAGGCCTGCTGCAGGGCTTTCCGGTCGGCGGCGTACATGATCGCCCTGCGACAGGCGACGTCGTCCAGTGGTTCGACGACGGTGCTGATGTTCATGTACCGCAGGGTGCTGGTTTGGGGGTTGTCGACGTTGGGGCGCAGATTCTCGTCGGTGATCAGCGGGTCCTTCATGGCCGGTCCCAGGCCGACACCGGCAAGGTCGATGTCCACTTCCCCGTTGACGAGCCGCTGGTCGATCTCGTTCTGGTCGATGCCGATGTCCACCTCCACCCGGTCCGGCAGGGCCGGGCGTGCGGGGTCGGTCCGGGGGTCCCACTCCTTGTTGCGTTTGAGGTCCAAACCGTCACCGGGCCGGTACTTGCCGTCGAATTTGTAGGGGCCCGAGGAAAGGACGTGGTCCTGATACTGCTCACCCTGGTCGGCCTCGGCAGGCACCGGCGCGGTCTGGGGTTGGACGAGTACGTACGGAAATTCCGCAAAGCTCCTGTTCAGGTGGAAGACCAAAGTGTGTTCGTCGGGGGTCTCGATACCGTCGAAACCGGCCAGGGGTTCGTCCTTCGTGGCGTGGGGTCCCCGATAGTCGTCGCTGTTGGCCAGCAGTTCCCGGAAGTAGGTGGGGCCGTTGGTCAGTTCCCGGGCATCGAAATTACTGCGGGCGATCGCGTACTTGACGTCCTCGGCGGTGATCGTGGTGCCGTCCTCGTACCGCAGCCCCTTTTGGAGGCGCAAGGTCCATTCGGTGGCGTCGTCGTTGGGTCGGGGCATCTCCGCCGCCAGGTCGGGGACGAGCTCGATGCCTCCTTTTCCCGGCTCGCTTGCGTAGGTCAGCAGTGTACGCGCGTAGTAGCGAGTGAAATTCCAGCTGAATGCGTAATACGTGTTACCCGGGTCGGGTGAGTCGAAGTCTGCGGCCAGGGCGTAGCGCAAGGTGCCACCGGCCTGGTCGGAAGGGTTGACCACCGAGGTTTCCGCTGCGTTGAATTCGGCCTGGGCGGCCCGATCGGCAAGAGCGCCCCATTTGCTGCACGCGGTCATCAGCAACACCAGGGCAATTCCCGTCGCTGCGGGAGCGTACCTTCGGCCGAGCACACGCCGCCGCGGGGAGGCCGCCGGGATGACGTGGTGGGTCTTGCCCGGCACGTCCGTCGACGCGGTCATGCACCCACACTCCCATCACATTTTGCTCTTTTTCGACTACGCAAAGTTAGAGCGAAGGGGGTGTGGGTTTCCAGCCCCCGCGCCGGGGGCGGGCACGGTGGGGCGCCCCGCTTCCGTGGGGCGGGGCGCACAGGTTCCCACCTTCTGGGCTCACCTGCCGCGCAGGTGCCGGTAACGCTCCACCAGCGAGGCGGTGGAGGCGTCCAGGGCGGGCACGTGGGTGCCCTCGGTCAGTGCCGGCTCGACCTCCTTGGCCAGGACCTTGCCGAGCTGGACCCCCCACTGATCGAAGGAGTTGATGTTCCACACCGCACCTTGGACGAACACCTTGTGTTCGTAAAGAGCGACGAGTTGGCCGAGTACGGACGGGTCGAGCCGGCCGGCCAGGATCGTGGTGGTGGGCCGGTTGCCCGGGAACGTGCGGTGCGGTACCAGTTCGGCGGGTACGCCTTCGGCCGCGACCTCCTCGGCGGTGCGGCCGAAGGCCAGTGCCTGTCCCTGAGCGAACAGGTTCGCCATGAGCAGGTCGTGTTGGGGTCTCAGCGCCGCAGGCAGGTCCGGTGCGGGTTCGGCGAACCCGAGCAGGTCGGCGGGCACGAATCTGGTGCCCTGATGCAGGAGTTGGAAGTAGGCGTGTTGGCCGTTGGTGCCGGGGGTGCCCCACACGATCGGGCCGGTGTGCCAGGCCACGGGGCGACCGTCGCGCTGCACCGACTTGCCGTTGGACTCCATGTCGAGTTGTTGCAGATAGGCGGGGAAGCGTTCCATGTAGTGGCTGTAGGGCAGCACCGCGTGGCTGTGCGCGTCGAGGAACCCTCCGTACCACACCCCCAGCATCCCCAGAAGGATCGGCAGGTTGTGTTCGACGGGGGCTGTGGCAAAGTGCTCGTCCATCAAGTGGAAGCCGGCGAGCATCTCGTGGAACGCCTGTGGTCCCAGGGCGATCATGAGTGACAGTCCGATGGCCGAGTCGTAGGAGTAACGCCCACCCACCCAGTCCCAGAACTCGAACATGTTCTCGGTGTCGATACCGAACTCGGCGACCGCGTCGGCGTTGGTGGAGACCGCGACGAAGTGCCGGGCCACGGCCGTCTCGTCCCCGCCCAGGCCGTCCAGCAGCCAGGTCCGTGCCACGGTGGCGTTGGTGATCGTCTCGATCGTGGTGAAGGTCTTGGAGGCCACCACGAACAGGGTCGTGGCCGGGTCGGCGTCCACCAGTGCCTCGTGCAGGTCACTGCCGTCCACGTTGGACACGAACCTGAACTCAAGGCCTCGGTCTGTGTGAGGGAGCAGTGCCTGGTAGGCCATTGCAGGTCCCAGGTCCGACCCTCCGATACCGATGTTGATCACACGGCTGATCGGCCTGCCGGTGTGGCCCAGCCAGTTCCGTGAACGCACTCGTTCGGAGAAATCGGCCATTTTCTCCAGGACCCGATGCACCTCGGGCACCACGTCCTCACCGTCGCTCCGGATGATGGCTTTGCGTGGCGCTCGTAGCGCGGTGTGCAGTACGGCGCGGTCCTCGGTCAGGTTGATGTGGTCCCCGCGCAGCATCGCATCGCGCAGCTCCGTCACGCGCGTGGCCCGGGCCAGGTCGATGAGCAGCTCCAGGGTCCGGTCGGTGACCAGGTTCTTGGAGTAGTCCACATGCAGGTCACCGACCTCGAGCACATACTTCGCAGCACGTTCGGGATCTTCGGCGAACAGCGTGCGTATGTGCGTGGTGTCGAGCAGGGAACGGTGCTCCAAGAGCGCCTCCCACTCTTTCCTGCGGTTCAGCGGGGTGGCGGTGGCCGCCCGCCCTTGGTTTTCCTCGCTCCGCGGAAAGGGGGCGTTGGCAGACATCCGGTCGCTCCTCGTCGTCCGTGTGGTTCGGGTGTGCTCGGGGCGTGAAAAGCGCGGTCCACGCCCCGACCCGGTACGTGTGGCTCCCCTAGCCTTCCACAGACGTGCGTTCGCGGCGCAACATCTCGACCTCGGTGCGCAGAGCACGCAACTCCACCAGGACCTGTTCTTGGACTTGGCACCCGCTTGCGTTGTCGGGTCCCTGCGGCTCACTGTCGTGGGGATCTTCGGCACCGGCCTTGTCCAGGGCCTCCACCGCCACCGCGATGAACAGGTTCAGTGCCACCAAGGTAGAAACCAGGACGAAGACGACGAAGAAGATCCAGGCGTGGCTCTGATGTTTCATGACGTCGTCGGCGATGTTGGCCCACCCGTCGGCGGTGAAGATCTTGAAGAGCGTGAACAAAGAGGTTCCCAGATCACCGAAGTGGTTCGGGGTGTGTGCGCCGAACAGTTTGGTGGCCATGACCGCGGACACATACAGCAGGATCACGATCAGGACCAGGATGGAGGCCATACCGGGCAATGCCCGAAACAGCCCGGCCACGACGTGTCGCAGAGCAGGTATCACCGAGAGCAACCGCAATACCCGTAGCACCCGCAGAACCCGTAGAACGGCGAACGGTCCGGAGGCGGGCACCAGGGCAATACCGATGATCACCATGTCGAGCCAGTTCCACGGGTCACAGAAGAATTTCCTTCGGTGGGCGAACAGTCGCAACCCCAGTTCGAGCACGAACAGAACCAAGATCACACGGTCGATTCTTGTGAACAGTTTTTCGTGCCCGTCCATCAACCGGGACGAGGTCTCCAAGCCGAGAATGACGGTGTTGAGGAGGATCAGGGTGATGACAGAGGTCTGGAACCAGGAGGCTTCGACGAGCCTCCGGGCGCGTTCGCGCACGGCCACGGAAAGCGGAACTCCGTTCTAGTTATCGGACGGCGGCCGAAAAGTCCGTTCGCACGGCCCCTGGGACCTCCGCGCCGACGACTCCCCCATCACGACCGTGCATGATCGGAAAAAGGAAACCTCGGGCAGAGGGCTTCGGTGCCAGGACGGCTCGAAGACTTCGACCCTGAGGACTCGCCGGTATCGACGCCGTGGATACGGAGACGGAAGGGGAGAACACTGGGTCAGGACACGGCGGTGGCCGAGTACCTGAGGGTTCTTCCCAGGAGTCACCGGATCGACGAGAGCAAGGACCACGAGTCCTTGGGAACAGACGTCGAGGTTTCTCGAGAAGTTCCTGAGCAGGAGGCGGAATTCACCGATGCGGTGCCTGTGGTCGATCGGCGCCGGAACTTGTCCAGGTAGTCGCCTGTCCAGGGGTTTGCCGATCGATTCCGGGGACGCTGATCACCGATATTTCGGTTCAGTCGTCGGCGCGGTTCAGGTCTGCACTCAACCAGTTTTCCACCCGCAGGACATGTGTGGTCGCTGCGGCGCGGGCTGCGTCGGGATCACGTGCGGTCAGGGCCTTGTGGATACGTTCGTGGTCCTCTCGGAGTTTGGCGGTCAGACCGGCCTGGCGGTGACCGCTCCACACGCGGGCGTGGAAGGTCCGTGAGGACAACCCTTGGTTGATGGCGGTGAGAGTGGCATTACCTGTGCTGGCCACGATGGCCTCGTGGAAACCAAGATCTGCGGTGACGGTCTCGGAGCAGAACGTGTCGGGCTCGTCTTCCTCCATACGTCCCAGGAGGGTGCCGATGTGTTCCAGGTCGGCGTCGGTGGCGCGGGCCGCGGCCAGGGCGGTCGCGGCGGGTTCGAGCATGCGACGTACCTGCAGGACCTCGAGGAGGGTCTGTCCCTGGGAGACCTCGGCCAGGACGGAGAAAGTCTCCAGCAGGTCGGCCGGGCGCAGCGCTGTGACGTACACGCCCGCCCCGTGGCGGGAGTCCAGGACTCCCAGGGTGGTCAGGGCACGGATGGCTTCACGCATGGAGCTGCGTGACACACCCAGTTGCACGGCCAGTTCGCGTTCGGTGGGTAGACGTTGGCCGGGTCCGACCTCTCCGCGGGCGATCATTTCCTTGATCTGTTCCACGGCCCGTTGGGGAACGGGGGTGCGTTCACCGTCGAGGTCGGTCACGGTTCCTCCAGGGGGTGTCGGTGGGGTGGGTCGGTCATCGGTCGTTGCTGCGGCCTGACTCTCCCAGTCACAAAGTGATCATACCAATCTTCCGGCCGCACATCCTTAACCCCACGAATACCTGCGTTAAGGGTTGCCTTTCTTGCCACACATCCACCACCATGCCAAAGTGGTCCGACCACCAGTGATGCGTGCGCTAGGAGGCACATGCGGATCGCGCTCTTCATCACCTGCGTCAACGACACACTTTTCCCCGAGACAGGTCGGGCCGTGGTGCAGCTCCTGGAGCGACTCGGTCACGAGGTCGTCTTCCCCGAGAGCCAGACCTGCTGCGGACAGATGCACTACAACACCGGCTATCGACGACCCACGGCCAGGCTCGCGGTGAAGTTCGTGCAGACCTTCGACGACGCCGACGCGGTCGTCGTACCGTCCGGCTCGTGCGCCGCCATGATCCGTGACAACTATCCTCGGCTCGGCGCGAGCGGCAGCCGACTGTCCCGCAAGGTCGCCGATCTTGCCCCGCGCGTGTACGACCTGACCGAACTGCTGATCGATGTGCTCGGTGTGACCGATGTGGGTGCCCACTACCCGCACAAGGTCGCCTATCACCCCACATGCCACGGACTGCGGATGCTCGGCCTCGGTGATCGCCCCTACCGGCTGTTGCGCGCGGTGAGCGGTCTGGAACTGGTCGAACTGGAGGGCGCCGAGGAGTGTTGTGGCTTTGGCGGCACATTCGCCCTCAAGAACGGTGATGTGTCCTCCGCGATGGGTGCGGACAAGGCCCGTCACGCCGTGGAGAGCGGCGCCGAGGTGCTGTGCGCGGTGGACAATTCCTGCCTGATGCACATCGGAGGCACCCTGTCCCGGCAACGGTCGGGGATGAAAGTGGTGCACATCGCCGAGATCCTGGCAAGCACCGAAAAGACCGTCCCGAGCGCGGTTTCGTCCACCACGACCGAGGGAGCACACAGTTGAGCGCCACGTTCCTGGGCATGCCGCCCTTCCCCGATGCCGCGCACACCGCTGTCAACGACTCGCAGCTACGGCACAATTTGCGCAAGGCCACGCACACCATCCGCGACAAACGCGACCAGGTCGTCGGTGAGCTCGGTGACAACTGGCAGCGGCTGCGCGCCGAAGGCGCGGCCATCAAGGAACACACCCTGCGCCACCTGGATCACCACCTGGAACAGCTGGAGGCTTCCGTCCAACGGGCCGGGGGGCACGTGCACTGGGCCTCCGACGCCGCCGAGGCCAACAAGATCGTCACCGATCTGGTCCGAGCCACCGAGCAGAGCGACGTGGTCAAGGTCAAGTCGATGGCCACCCAGGAGATCGAACTCAACCAGGCGCTGGAGCAGGCGGGCATCACCGCCTACGAGACCGACCTGGCCGAGCTGATCGTGCAGTTGGGTGAGGACCTGCCCTCACACATCCTGGTGCCTGCGATCCACCTGGGGCGTGCACAGATCCGGGAGATCTTCCTGGAGCAGATGGCCGAGTGGGGTGTCCCCGCACCACCGGGGTTGACCGACGACCCCAAGGCACTGGCCGAGGCCGCCCGGGTGCACCTGCGGGAACGGTTCTTGCGTACTCGTACCGCGATCTCCGGGGCCAACTTCGCGGTGGCCGACTCGGGCACCCTGGTGGTTCTGGAATCGGAGGGCAACGGGCGCATGTGCCTGACCCTTCCCGACACCCTCATCTCCGTGGTCGGTATCGAAAAGATCGTGCCCACGTGGTCGGACATGGAGGTGTTCATGCA
>DXDP01000307.1 GCA_019115445.1 Candidatus Nocardiopsis merdipullorum | reverse complement strand
TGCACCTCTCCCGCCTTGAGCACACCCAGCGGCAAGGTCACCAGCACTCGGTCTGCGGCCAGGACCTCCTTCACTCCCTGAGGGGTGCTCACGTGTACGCTCGCGCCCTCGTCCTGGTACTGGATCGCCGTCACCACGTGTCCCAGACGCACATCCAACCCACGGGCCAGATACTCCACGAGCCGGCTCATCCCGGTCGGAAAGACCACGTCGTCACCGCTGAACTCGTACCGGTCCGTCAGCGCGGAAAAGGCGATCTCTTCGGGATCGGCCCCGTGATCTGCTTGGGCGATGCGCTGCGTGATCTCACGTGCGTCCCGGGCCCGGGCACGGATGAGATTGGCGTCGTAGAGGGCCTGTTCGATGCCCTCCGCCAGGGACTCACGATCACCGGGGCCCACGTTCGCCCAATACATGTGCTCGTGCAGGAGGTTGACGTCTTCCATGTTGCGCCGATGTCGGTCGAAGAGCAGACGTCTTCCCTTGGGGTCGTAGGCCGTCTCGGTGGCACGGTTGAACACGGCCGTGGGTACCCCCGCCTCACGGACCAACCGGGACAGCGGGTTGTTCTCCTCCCCCCGCATCAAGGAGGCGCCCACGTCCAGGACGCTGTCCTTCCAGCGACGCACCGAATGGATCCGTCCCCCCAGACGGTCACGTGCCTCCACCACGGTGACCCGCTCCCCTTCGGAGGCCAATCGGTCGGCGGCGGCCAACCCCGCCATCCCTGCGCCGACCACGAGGGTGTGGCCACGTCCGGGGTCGGCCTCTCTTCCGCGTGGCTCGACCGCACGAGTTTCCTCCCCGGAGCTTTCCTCCTCGGTGTTCTCCGCGCTGACATCCTCCGGGCCGGCCATGGCACTCCCCCTCCGTGCTGGTCGTCGACAGTGCGACCCTAAGTGCCGGATGTGTCACCTCGGGTGCGACACACCCGAGGAACCGGACGCCGGACCATCGACACGGGCGTGCCCCGACGGCCTTCACCGGGAGACGTCGGGGCACGCAGGTGGGGCAAGGATCAGCAGCTGTTGTCCTGGCTGTCGTCCAGGACGATGTCACGGATCACGGTGTTCTCCGCGCAGGGGCTTTCGTTGATCTCGGTGCCGACGACCGTGAGGTTGGCCAGCGTGATGTCGGAGGTGTTGGCGAACTCGTCGCGAGCGGCGATTCGGATGTCGCCCGGACCTGCGATCGTGCCTTCCTCCTCGGCAATGGTCACGTTGTGGCAGTTCTCGATGAGTACGGCGTTGCCACCGGTGTCGGCGATATCGACCCGGTCGATGGTGGCGCCACCGCTCTCGGAGACACAGAAGATGCCACGCCCGCCACCGCGCGCACGCACCTCACCGACGTGGATGTTGGTCGGGTAGGCATCACCGACCCGGCCGTTACGGTTGGCCATCCGGAAAGCGGCGTATCCGGTGCCGGTGCCGGCATTCTCGGCGTCGACCAGTCCGACGGTGGCGTTTTCCGTGTCGTTCAACAGCAGACCCGAATAGGCGGTGTCTCGCGCGGTGACGGTACCGACGGTGAACCCGTCCACGCCGTAGGTCTCCACCCCGTGGTTGTCGGTGCCGGAGACGTACACATCGTCGATGCTGATGTCCCGGGCCTGGCGGCCGGTGTCGTTGTCACGACTGTCGATACGCATACCGTGTCCGCCGGACATACGTAGGTCCACCTGGCCGAAGTGGACGTTCTCCGCGCTTTGCACAAATACCCCGAAGTAGGGGCTGCCGGTCAGCGACAGGTGGGGCACGGTCACGTCCGTGGCGTGACGAATACGCACGGCAGCGTTGTCCGCCGACACCGATCCGGTGACGTCGATGGTGCCGCACACCTCCAACAGCGTGTGACTGGGCAGATCGAGAGAGGTGTCGGCGGGCATCGAACCCGACCCACGGACCACGACGCCCTGCTGCTCGGTACGGTCCTGGTCGAGGCTGTCCACCGCGGCGCGCATCGCCTCCAGCATGTCGGTGCCTTCGTGGACGACCTCGTCACCGTTGCTCGCGGTCCAGGTGGACCCGTCCTGGACGGCTTCGGCGTGGTACTGGCCCGAACCACACTCCTGGGCCTGTGTTGCCTCCTCGGTCCCGCTCACCAGTTCACGTGGTGAGCGGGTGTCCAGGGTGTTGGTGGCCACGGCGCCCAGGGCCAGGCCGAGGACGATCGTGGCCGAGACGGTGATCATCGTGCGTCGAGTGCGCTTGTGTCGGCGCGTGCGTGTCAGTTCTGCGGTACGAGATCCGGTTTCGAGGTGTTCGTTGGTCACGGTGCCTTTTCTGTACACATCCCGGTGCCGAGCACTACGGGGGTGAGCGGGGACAATGGGCGTGATCGACCCGGGGTCTGCGCAGCAAAGCACTCAAACACCCCGGGAGGGCTCCCATCGGACTGGGGAAACTAGCATGGAAAGCGCATACCTGAAACCGGGGTGATGGGTGTTCCGTGTTGATCGAGGGCGCTTGTGAAGCTCTCACCACGGACAACAACAAAGCTGCTCACCCCGAAAGAATTCGGGGTGAGCAGCCGGGAACGAGGCAGCCGCAGTCAGCTCTCGCGGGTGTCGTCCTCCTCGTCGAGGTCGTCCTCACCGAGCTCGATCCGCTCCGTGCGCCGCTCGCCCTCGACGTGCTCCTGTCTGGTCACGTCGCGCTTGCGGACACGGACCTCTTCCACCGGGACCTCCTTCTTGGAGACCACGGGCCGCTCCTCGTGGAGGGTGAAGGACGCCTCTTCCCTCGAGTCGGTGTCCTCCGCCATCTCGGACGGGTCGTCGATCGGCCTGCGTTCCACCTCGAGCTCCTCGTGGTGGAGCGGCACCGTCTCGTCGAAGTGCTCCGAGTCCACGTGCCGGTGCACGGTGGCCTCGCCGCTCTCTCGACGCTCGACCCCGATGTCGACCTGTTCCTCGTGGCGGATCATGGCGACCTCTTCGTCGCCTTCTGTGCGCCCCGGGGCCACACGCTCGTCACTCGTGGCGCCCGAACGTGTCTCCTGCCGCTCGTCGAAACGCTCGTCCGTGGGCCCCAGACCGGCGTCGGGACCCTCGAAGCGCTGGTCCCTGCGGGTGATGTCCTCCTCTGCGGTCACGGGGGAGCTTTCCTTCATCTCGGGCTCGTCACCGCGTCCTTCCCGGTCGTCGAAGAACGCCCCAGGTGTCCCTCCCTCGGAGTGTTCCTGTCCGGTCTGTGCTTCTTGGGCCCGGCTCTCCGAGGAGCCTGCCTGAGGCGGGACCGGAGCGTTGCGTGCGAAGTAGTCACGGACCAACGCCTCGTCCTCCGGACTGAGTCGCTCGTCGGCATCCACCTTCGGGGCTTCCTTGACGGTGGCCTTGTCGTAGGGGACCTGGATGTCCTCCTCCCTCGGCTGTGCGCCTTGGAGGGGCACCAACGTCTCCTTCATGCCGAACATGCCCGTGTGGACGGACGCCCACGTGGGATCACCTGTCTGCTCGTCGACGTAGACCTGCTTGACCTTGCCGACGTTGTGGCCCTCGGTGTCGAGCACCCGATGTCCCACCATGTCTTCCGGTGCGAATTCACTCGTCACGAGCATCGCCTCCTCACCGCTTCTTCGGGACCTGTGTTTGGCGGTCCCTTGGGCGCCCTACCCGACCTGCACCAGGACACAGCACCCATGAGCAGTGCGAACACGATCCTGAACAACTCATGGTGTGTTGTTTTCCCCAAGGGCCTCTCGGATGAGGCGCATTTGACCTCGTCTCGGCCGATGCGACGGGGCGAGGAAGAAGGATCAGATCCTTCTCGTGTTTTCAAGAGTCTGCGACGGTGACATGTGCACATGGCGTGCCCCACCTCGACGTACTCGGCCGGCGATCGTCGAAGGGTCGGCAGAATGGAACTTCCGACAGTTCCGGTGGAGCTCTTCCGAGCTTCCATGTTTGCAACACGAAAGAGAGCGCCGCGTGAGGGATCTTGACGCCGTGATCGTGGGGAGTGGGCCGAACGGGCTGGCCGCGGCGGTGACTTTGGCCCGTGCAGGACTGAGCGTCGAGGTCCACGAGATGAGTGATGCGGTCGGCGGTGGCTTGCGTGGTGCGCGGCTCTTCGACGAGGACATCGTGCACGATCTCTGCGCGGCCGTGTACCCCATGGCCGAGACGTCGCGGTTCTTCAGGGAGTTCGATCTGGAGGCTCGCGGTGTGGAGATGTTGCGGCCACAGGTGTCCTACGCTCACCCTCTGCCGGGCGGTGACGCGGCCCTGGCCATGGCCGATCTCGCGCAAACGTGTGCGCACCTGGGAGAGGACGGTCGACGGTGGTATCGCCTCATGGCCCCGCTCGTGGACCGCAGCCAGGAGGTGGTGGACCTGGTGTTGTCCCGGCAGCGCTCCTTGCCCTCCTCCCCCGCTGTGGCGGCGGCCCTGGCCACCAGGCTGCTCACCCACGGAAGGGGTGTCGACCCGTGGACCACCGAGCGGGCACGTGGGTTGCTCACCGGGGTGGCCGGGCACGTGAGCGGTCCTTTGCCCTCGTACTCCGGGACGGCCGTCGCCCTTCTCCTGGGGCACCTGGCCCATACGAGCACCGGCTGGCCGCTCCCCCGGAGTGGGGGTTCGGCCATCGCCGACGCGCTGGTTGCGGATCTGGAAGCGCACGGAGGCGTCGTGCGCACCGGACACCGGGTCGAGGACTTGAAAGATCTGCCCAAAGCACGTTCGATCCTTTTGGACGTGGCCCCGAAGGGGTTCCTCGCCCTCGCCGGGGACCGTCTTCCGAGTGGATATCGCCGGGCACTGCAACGCTTCCGATACGCCTCGGGTGCGGCCAAGGTCGATTTCCTCGTCAGTGAGCCGATCCCGTGGACCGCACCGGAGGTGGGCCGCGCGGGGACGGTTCACCTGGGGGGCACACAGGCCCAGATGTTTCGGGCCGAGAAGGCCACTGCGCGCGGACGCCTTGCCGAGGAACCCTTCGTGCTCCTGGTCGATCCGGCCGTGACCGATCCCGACCGGGCCGAACCGGGTCGGCGCCCGGTCTGGGCCTATGCGCACGTGCCCCACGGGGATCCTCAGGACCCGGTCGAACTGGTGCGCCGACGCATCGAAACCTACGCTCCGGGTTTTGGTGACACCGTCATCGCGGCACGTGGGATCTCCGCCGCAGCTTTGGAGGAGTACAACCCCAACTACGTCGGCGGTGACATCGCCTCCGGGGCGATGTCACCGCGCCAGGCCGTTTTGCGGCCCACCCCCAGGTTCGACCCCTACAGGACACCGTTGCCCGGCGTGTACCTGTGTTCGGCCTCGACCCCACCCGGCCCCGGGGTGCACGGGATGTCGGGTCACCTGGCTGCGTTGTCCGCGCTGCGCCGCGATCACGGGGTGCGCATGGGTCCGTCCTTGTCCCCGTGAGGACGAGGGGGCCCGTGCGACCTTTGGCGGATGCCTGTTCGGCCTTCGGTCTGCGTCGTGCCGAGCTCCCTTGCCGGCTGCCCGCGTGTTGGGGCGACCGGGCCGGAGCAGTGGTACATCACGGTCCCGACCGTGAGGGGTCGGACATCGCCAGGGGTCAGACC
>DXDP01000306.1 GCA_019115445.1 Candidatus Nocardiopsis merdipullorum | reverse complement strand
GCGCGCAGGAAGGCCTCGTCGTAGCCGTTGACCCGCTCCAGCGCGGAACGGCGAAAGACACCGAGGTAGACGGTGTCGGCCGGGCCACCCTCACCACCGGTGTGGAAACGGGCGTTGCCCACACCGACCTTGGAGGTCATCGCCGCGGCCACGGCCTTCTCCCACGGGGTGGTGCCCTCGGCGGCCATGATCCCACCGACGTTGTCCGCACCGGTCTCCGTCAGGGTCTCCACCGCCACCCTGAGGTAGTCGGAGGGCATCATCGCGTGCCCGTCGATACGGGCGACGATCTCGTGTGTGGAAGCTGCGATGGCGGCGTTGAGACCCGCCGGGGTCCTCCCCGTGGGGTTGTCCACCACCTTGACCCGGTGGTCCGTGGCGGCGAGCTCTTCGGCCACCTCACGGGTGCGGTCCTGAGAGGGCCCCACGCCGAGCACGATCTCCAGCTCCCCCGGATATTCCTGGGCAAGGACGTGCTCCACCGCTGAGGCGAGGTGGCGCTCTTCATTGAGTACGGGCATGACGACGGAGACAGGTGGCCAGGACACAGGCACTTCCCAAGGTCAAGACGTGGCAGAACGCCCTCAAGCTACTGCACACCGAGGAAACACCCGAACCTGCTTCCCACGGACCGTGTACTTGCACCCACCTCCCTCTCCTGCCCCGGTGACCGTTTGCTTTCGCTCCGTTTCGATCCGTATGAACACTTTTCCTTGCGCCTGCATCACACCTGAAGTGGAGGACAACACGCCGATGGATGACATCCCGCATCCTTCGGTGGATCGGGTGACAACCTAGGGACAACGACACCGCTGATGAGGTGGGACGGGGACGCCGATGAGCGACGACGGCACCGGCCGGCAGGGACCGAAGGGTGAGTTCCGGCGTGAACGATCTCGACCCCTGCCTCCGGAGGATCGTCGTTCCCCCACCACCGGACGGGTGACCATACCCTCGGCCGATGTCCGACGCCGCCGTGCGCGCCTGCTGCTCATGAGCGCCCTGTCGGTCCTGGTCCTGCTCGCCTCGGGGGGCTCCTGGGCCGTCACCGGGTGGATGTCGGGACATCTGAGCCGTTTCGACGTCTTCGGTGGGCTCTCCGAGCAGGGTCGTCCCGAGAACGAGACCGGCGGCCTGACCTTCCTCGTGATCGGCTCCGACAGCCGGGAGGAGGCCAACCGTGAGGATCAGGGCGACCTCGACGTCGGTTCGGTGGAGGGCCAACGTTCCGACACCATCATGCTCGTGCGGCTGAACCACGAGCGTGATCGCCTCACCGTGATCGGTATCCCCCGTGACCTGTGGGTGGACATCCCCGGCCAGGGCAAGGACAAGATCAACGCCGCTTACGCCCATGGTGGGCCGCAGCTGAGTGTGCAAACGGTCGAATCGCTCACCGATGTCCGCATCGACCACTACGTCGAGGTGGATTTCCACGGTTTCGTGGACGTGGTGGACTCACTGAACGGTGTCGAGGTGTGCCTGCCCGAGGCCATCGACGACCCCAAGGCCCACCTGGACATGGAGGCCGGTACGCACCAGGTGGACGGTGTCGACGCCCTGGCCTTTGCCCGAACCCGTGCGACCGAGGGCGGAGACCTCGACCGGATCGACCGTCAGCAACAGGTCCTGTCCGCGATGCTGGACAAGGCACTCAGCAACGAGACCCTCTCCGACCCGAACAAACTGACCGCGTTCCTGGACAGCTCCCTGTCGTCGATCACCGTGGACGAGGGTTTGGACACCAGTGCCATCAACCAGCTCGCCTACCAGATGCGTGATGTGGACCTGGACGCTGTCACGTTCACCCAGGTGCCCATCGCCGACATGGACCACTGGACCTCGCGCGGTGACGTGGCCCTACTGTGGGAGGAAGAGGCCGCCCGGGAGATCTTCGCCGATGTCCGGGCCGATCGGCCGATCACCGACGAGGAACCCGCCCAGGAGAGTGGGGACGAGGGCGTGGGCGATCCCGTCCCCTCCGACATCGCCGTCCGGGTGTTCAACGGAACGGCCACCCCCGGGTTGGGGGCCGAGCTGGACGACCACCTGGCCGAGGCCGGATTCGACGTGACCGACCGGGCGGATGACTGGGTCAGCCGTGATCTGCCGCAGAGCGAGGTCCGTCATGGTCCGGGCCGGGAGGAGCAGGCCGCCTACGTGGCCGAGATGATCCCGGACTCCGAGACCGTGGAGGACAAGACTCTGGACGGCGATCTGCAAATCGTGATCGGATTCAACTACACGACCTTCCATCCGCCCGAGGTCGAGGAGGAGGCGTCCGTGGAGACCGAGACCCCCGAGGGGGGACCACCGGCCACCACGACCGCCGAGGACAACGTCTGCGGGTGATCCCCGTGACGGAAACCACACGACAAAAGAGGTATTGCGTGCTCCGCCATCTGGTCGGACTGCTCATCGGTGTCGCCTTGGCGCCTGTTCTGTGGGTCGCCGTCGCCTGGTCCGTCGATCTGCTCCCACAGATCGCCGCCGGTAACGTCTCCGCCACCACAGTGTTGTCGGTGGTGGTTCTGATTCTGGTGGGCTTGGTGTGCTCTTACCTGGTGGCCTCTCGGCTCTCCCCGCTCATCGCCGCCACCAGCGGACTCCTCCTGGTGGTGCTCGTGATGTGGCCGATCGTCTCCCCCGCGTCCATGGAGTCGTACCTGAGCCCGCTGAACGACGAAAGCTTCCTCCACCCGTCCGGGCACGGGTTGGCGATCGCTCTGCTTCTCGGGACGTTGCTGCTCGGGGCCTCCTCGACCCCCACCAGGTGGCGGGCGTCGCAGGAGCCGCCGGGCGGCTCTCGTGCTGCGGATTCCGCGGGTCGGGACCGGTACCGTCCGGCCCCGCGTGAGGAGATCGACAAGGACACGCCGTGGACCGATGGTGGACCGGCAGGGGACACGATTCCGGAGCATTTTCCCTCCCCCGAACCCGGAGATCCTGACAAAACCACCATCCCGTTCCGGCGTGGCGGAGCAGGGGCCAGGTGGGCTCCGTTGGATGATGCTCCTGAGGAGAACAGGGCTTTCGGAGACGGCCGTATGTGACCATCCGGCCGCGGGCCACGTCCTTGATCCCCACCGGTAACCTGAACGATCGACTGTTCACGCCGTATATCGGTCATGACCCGCGCCCCTGCGCATAGGGTGATCCCACATCCTGTGGGATGTCCACATCGGCGAAAATATGCCAATTTTCCATCTTCGTACAGGGTGTTGAGCGACTCGAGCGGGCACAAACCAGCACACGAGCGCGAACGGCACGCAAGGAAGGGACTCACCAGTGGTCGAAGCAGAACTCATGCGCGTCTCGATCATCGGGACCGGCTACCTGGGCGCAACCACCGCTGCCTGTCTCACCGACATGGGCTTCGAGGTGATCGGGGTCGACGTCGACGAGGCCAAGATCGACATGCTGCGCTCGGGCCAGGTCCCTTTCTACGAGCCCGGCCTCGACGAAATACTCACCGAGAACATGAAGACCGGCCGTCTGCGTTTCACCACGTCCTTTGCCGAGGCCGCCGAGTTCGCCGACCTGCACCTGGTCTGCGTCGGGACCCCGCAGCGCGACGACTCCGGTGCGGCCGACCTGAGCTATGTCAACTCCGCCATCGAGCAGCTCGCCCCACACCTGACCAGGCCCACTGTGGTCGTGGGTCGCTCCACCGTCCCGGTCGGCACCGCCGCGACCCTGGCCGCACGTTTGGCCACACTCGCCCCCGTCGGGGAAGAGGCCGAACTCGGTTGGAGCCCGGAGTTCCTCCGGGAGGGCTTTGGGGTCGAGGACACCCTGCACCCGAACCGCATCGTCATCGGCACCGAATCACCCCGGGTGGAGAAGGTCATGCGTGCCCTGTGGCAACGCCAGATCAACGAGGGTGTGCCCTTCCTGGTCACCGACATGCAGACCGCCGAGCTGGTCAAGGTGTCGGCAAACGCCTTCCTGGCCACCAAGATCTCCTTCATCAACGCCATGGCCGAGGTGTCGGAGGTCGCGGGTGCCGACGTCATGCAGCTCGCCGAGGCGCTGTCCTACGACGACCGCATCGGCGGCAAGTTCCTGGGTCCCGGTCTCGGGTTCGGTGGTGGCTGCCTGCCGAAGGACATCCGCGCCTTCATGGCCCGTGCCGATGAGCTCGGGGTCGAACCGGCGCTGTCCTTCCTGCGCGAGGTCGACGCCATCAACCAGCGCCGCCGCGCACGCACCATCGACATAGCACGTCAACTCATCGGGGGAAACTTCGCCGGCCGTACAGTGACCGTGCTGGGCGCCGCCTTCAAACCCAACTCCGACGACATCCGCGACTCGCCCGCCCTGGACGTGGCCTCCACCATCGCCTCGCTGGGTGCCCGGGTGACCGTGTACGACCCGGCCGCCCTGGATCGGGCTCGTGAGGAGCACCCCCAGTTGGGGTATGCGCCCTCGATGCTCGAGGCCGCTCAGGACGCCGACGTGGTTCTGCTGCTCACCGAGTGGGCCGAGTTCCGTGAGGCCAACCCGAAGAAACTGGGGGCCGTGGTCGCGCAGAAGAAGATCGTGGACGGTCGCAACGCGCTCGACCCGACGTACTGGCGCGCCTCCGGTTGGACCTACCGAGCACTGGGGCGTCAGTGACCCCATGAGGTAAAGGGGCATAAGGGGCGCTCTTCGAAAGGGCGCCCCTTTGCCTCAGGTGTCCGAAGGATCCACCGGACCCTTCGTGCCAAGGATCAAAAACCGAACCCGGTGGGTCCGTCCCCCTGGGCGACCTCCCGACGCAGCCGCTCGCCCTTGGCCTGTGCCTGCTCCTTCAGTTCCTCCTGGAACCGGGACATGCGCTCGGCCAATTCCGGGTCGGCGGCGGCCAGCACACGCACCGCCAGCAGCCCCGCGTTGCGGGCCGCCCCCACCGCGACCGTGGCCACCGGCACCCCCGCGGGCATCTGCACGATGGACAACAGGGAATCCATCCCGTCCATGTGTTCCAACGGCACCGGTACACCGATCACCGGCAGAGGCGTCACCGAGGCGAGCATGCCGGGAAGGTGAGCAGCACCCCCCGCGCCGGCGATGATCACCTTCAGACCACGATCGGCGGCCCGGCTCCCGTAGGAGATCATCTCGTGCGGCATGCGGTGCGCCGAGACCACATCGGCCTCGAAGGCGATGTCGAACTCCCTCAGCGCCTCTGCTGCCCGGCGCATCACCGGCCAGTCGGAGTCCGATCCCATGACGATGCCCACGACGGGCTTGGTGTTGGTGTTCAACAGCGGTCTCCTCGCAGGTAGGCGGCAGCGGTACGGGCGCGTTCCCACAGATCCTGGTGGTCCTCGCCCATCACGGTGACGTGCCCGATCTTGCGGCCCGGACGTACGCTCTTGCCGTAGAAGTGCACCTTCAGTTCGGGATCCTCCGCCATCACGTGCAGGTAGCGACGGTACACCTCGGGGTCGTCGCCACCGATCACGTTGGCCATGACGGTGTAGGGGGCGTCCGCCTTCGGGGATCCCAGGGGCAGGTCGAGCACCGCACGCAGGTGTTGTTCGAACTGTGACGTGCGGGCGCCCTCGATGCTCCAATGTCCGGAGTTGTGTGGACGCATGGCCAGCTCGTTGATGACCACACCTTCGGTGGTCTCGAACAACTCCACCGTGAGCATCCCGGTCACCTCCAGCGCGTGCGCGATCTCGATCGCCAACTGCTGGGCGTGTGTGGCCTTGTCCTCCGCCAGTTGTGGTGCCGGGGCGATCACCTCGTGGCACACCCCACCACGTTGCACGGTCTCCACCACCGGGTAGGCCGCGACCTGTCCGTGGGGGGAACGGGCCACCTGTGCCGCCAACTCACGGGAGAAATCGACCTTCTCCTCGACCAACAACGGGACGTCCTCGGCCGCGGCCCGGTCCACGACCTCGCGGGCCTCCTCCGTGGCCTGGACCATCCAGACCCCTTTGCCGTCGTAGCCGCCCCGGGCCGCCTTCAGGACCAGAGGCCACCCGGTCCGCTCCGCGAACGAGACGACGTGTTCGAGCGTGGTTACAGCGCGCCACCTGGGAGAGGGCGCTTCCAGTTCGGCCATTCTGGTACGCATGCGCAATTTGTCCTGGGCGAAACGGAGAGCGGCACGCCCGGGTCGCAGCAGCATGCCCGCTTCTTCCAGCTCCCGCAGAACGGGTTCGGGCACATGCTCGTGGTCGAAGGTGAGCACGTCCCGGTCCTTGGCGAAGGCGAAGACGTCGTCCAAGCCACGATCATCGCCCAGAGCCACATCACCGCAGACCAGCGCGGCACTGTCGGTGGGGCTCGTCGCCAGGACGGAGAAATCCACACCGAGACCGATGGCCGCCTGGTGGGTCATCCGGGAGAGTTGGCCACCGCCCACCATTCCGATACGGGGGACGGTGCGGTTACGCTCGCTCACAGTTCCTCAGCTCATGCTCGAGATCACGGTGACGGGACGGTCTTGCACACTCGACGGCACCCGGCCGAGCGCATCGAAGCCCTCGGTCGAGGTCGCCGACCGACCCCCGTCAGAGTCTAGAGTGCAAAGGCGCCCTGAACGGACAACCCGAGTGGAGACGATGGCCGTGCGTCAGTTCCTGGACCGCCACCCCCGGCTCCCGGCGCTGGTACGGGAAGTGGGCAAGTTCGGTTCCGTGGGTGCCGGGGCCTATGTGGTGCAGCTTGCCGTGACCAATCTCCTGTGGGCCCTGACCGACCGGCACGTGTTGGTCGGTCAGGTCATAGGTACGGTCTGTGCGATCGCGGTGGCCTTCGTCGGCAACCGGTTCTGGACCTTCGCGGATCGTGCGCGTACCGGGTACGGCCGTGAGACGGTGCTGTTCCTGGTGATGAACGGCATCGGTATGCTCATCCAGCTGGGTTGTCAGGCCTTTTCTCTCTACGTTCTCGGGTTCGACGGTCCCCTGGCCCAGAACATCGCCGGCAATGTGGTGGGGGTCGGACTGGGTACGCTGTTCCGTTTCTTCTCCTACCGCACGTGGGTCTTCCCGGAACGGCCGAGAGGGGCCGGGGAACGACCCGCCAAGACGCCATGAGCTTCGCCGGAGGGGGCAGGCGGCCACAAACACTGACCGCCGTCCGGCTGTTCTTCCTCCTGGTCGCGTCGGCCTGCCTGGCCCTGCCGTTCTTCGGAAGTCCCGACTCGGTCACCGTCACCGGGCTGCAGATGCTGTCCCTTCCGCCCGGTTCTTCCTCGTCCCTGGTTCTGGGGATCGTGCTCCTGGTGTGTGCGACGGTGTTGACCCTGGTGCACGGAAGACGCCCCTCGATCCCGGTGCTGCTCGGCACGTTGCTCGCCACCCTTCTGGTCACCGGACTCGTGGTCCACAGGCAGCGAGCGCTGGACACGGTCCTTTCCGGGCAGGACCTGCCCGGTTACTGGATCGTGCTCACCCTGTTGGTGGGATCCCTGATCACCGTGCTGGTCGACCTCCTGCACCGGGACGTGGAGGACGACATCACCGGGACATCCAGGGGCTGAGCCGCAACATGCCCCTGCGGCGGGCCGCCGAGGTGACCAGACCGATGTACAGAACGACCTGGAGCGTGGTCAACCCGAGACCGAGTGGGCTTTCCGCCCCCGTCGGGAGCCCCGCACCGACGACGGCTCCGGTGCCGATCTCGGAAATACGTCCCTCGTGGACGTAGAGGGTGTACTGCGCGAGGCTGTTGACCAGATGAAGACAGATCGCCGCCTCCAGTCCCCCGGTACGCCAGGTCGACCACGCCAGCCCGACACCCAGTACGACCAGGGACACGAAGGTCCACAGGTCGTCGGGGTGCAGGGCCAGGTACACGGCGGCGAAAAGGGTGCCGCCCGTCAGAATCGCGGGCCAGGGCGATCTTGCAAAGCGATGGAACACCCCGGTACCGGAGTCGTTTCCGAGCGAACCGACCAGCTGCATGGTCAGGCCACGAAGGGTCATTTCCTCCGCGGCGGCCTGGAACGGGACGATGCACATGATGACGGCCGTCGCGGCGACGAAGAACTCCGTGCCTTCGAGCCCCGACGTGGTGGAAGGCTCCGCCGCCACGGAAGCGGAGAGCGTCCGGTCCAGGACAAGACAGAGGGCACCCAGCACACTCGCCAGGAGCAGGCAGCGTGCCAGCCACCCCCAGCGCAGACGTCCCTCCACGGACAGCAGCGACCCGATGCGACGCCACTGGACCACACGCACCAGGAACAGCACGATCGGGATGAGCAACGCCGTGGCGGACAGCCCGAAGGCCAAGGAGGCGACCTCACCGATCCTCGCCGGGCCCGTCGAGATCCCACTGCCGCCCATGATCGCGACGAGTGTCACGGAAAGTTCGACACCCAGCCACAAAAAGCCCAGGAGCACCGTGAAGACCAACACCGTGAGCGGCGGCATCCACCAACGAAACAGTGAGGTGCGGGCCGATCGGTGATAGGCCCGGCCCGCGGGCTGCTCGGCGCAGGCGAACACACTGGTACGTACGGGACGCGGGGGTGGCCAAGCCCACACCCGTGGATCACGTCGGACCGCCGGGTGCCCACCGGGCGGGGTCAACCGCCCGCCCCCGGGCGGGCCCGCCCAGTTCTGTTTCGAGGGAGACGCCCCGACGCCGTGGCCCTGCGACCCCTCCGGGACCGCGGGCCAGGACGAACCAGGCGGTGGTGACACATTTCCCATGGTGGGCCGAGACTACTATCCGAGCATGTATTGCCTGCGTCAAAAACGTACCGTCGTCACTCCGTCACCGTGCGGAGGCAGGGTGAGGAATAGCAGGCCCGAGACCCACTGTTGAAACAAGGGGAAACAGATGGCCCGTGAGAGCATCACCACAGGCCACGTACCCCGTCCCACTGACCTACGATTGAGTCTATGACCGCCACACCATCCACCGAGCAGGTGCAGCAGGCACTGGCCACGGTGCAAGACCCGGAGATCCACCGTCCCATCACCGACCTCGGCATGGTCAAGAGCGTCGACATCGCCGAAGACGGTGCCGTCCACGTCGGCATCTACCTCACGATCGCAGGCTGCCCGATGAAGGGCCGGATCGAAAAAGACGTCGCCGAGGCAACGCGCAAGGTCGACGGAGTCACCTCCGTCACGGTCGAGCTCGATGTCATGAGCGACGAGCAACGCAAGGAACTGCAGACCAAGTTGCGCGGCGGCCAGGCGGAGAAGGAGATCCCCTTCGCCAAACCGTCCTCACTCACCAAGGTCTTCGCCGTGGCCTCCGGCAAGGGCGGTGTCGGAAAGTCCTCCGTCACCGTCAACCTGGCCGCGGCCATGGCTGCCCGGGGCCACAAGGTGGGTGTCGTGGACGCCGACATCTACGGCCACTCGGTACCGCGCATGATCGGTGCCTCGGACTTTCCGACCAAGGTCGGGGACATGATCATGCCGCCCACGGCGCACGACCTCAAGGTCATCTCCGTGGGTATGTTCACCCAGGGCAACCAGCCCGTGGTGTGGCGCGGACCGATGTTGCACCGGGCCCTGCAGCAGTTCCTGTCGGACGTCTACTGGGGTGACCTCGACGTCTTGCTGATGGATCTGCCCCCGGGCACCGGTGACATCGCGATCTCCGTGGCCCAGCTCCTGCCCAGCGCCGAGCTGCTCGTGGTCACCACCCCGCAGCAGGCCGCCGCAGAGGTCGCCGAGCGCGCGGGCGCGATCACCGCACAGACCCATCAGCGCATCACCGGCGTCATCGAGAACATGTCGTACTTCTTGCCGCCGGAAGGCGGTGAGCCGCTGCACCTCTTCGGTGAGGGGGGCGGCCGCACCGTCGCCGACACACTGTCCAAGACCTTGGGCACCGAGATCCCGTTGCTCGGCCAGGTACCGCTGGATCCCCGTCTTCGCGTCGCCTCCGACGAGGGCAAGCCCTTGGTCCTGAGCGACCCCGACCTCGAGGTTTCCAAGGTGATCACCGGGGTCGCCGAGTCCTTGGCGGGCAAGCCGCGCGGACTCGCCGGAATGCAGCTGGGAATTTCCCCGGCCGGACGCTGAAACCCCACCGAGGAACGGACGTCCTCTTCCGTCGTGGGCCCGCGGACCACCGTCCACGGGCCCACGACGTATTTCGTCGACGTTTTCGCGATGATCGACAGGTGTGTGGGGAGCAGGCCCACCTCCTGGTCTACTCCTCCGAGGAACCCAGAGTGACCGTCGCCGTGGACTGTTCACCGTCACGGTCGTACTCGACCTCGACCTCATCATCCGGGCTGTAGTCCCGCAGCATCGCCATGAGCTCCTGCCCGGAGTTGACCCTGCGCCCGTCGAAGGTGACGATCACGTCCCCCGGTTCCAGACCTGCTTCGTCCGCGGGTCCCCCGGACTCGACCGCTTCGGGGTCGTCCTCGATGACCGCCCCCGTGCTCGGGTTGCCCGTGTCGATGGTGATACCGAGAGCGGCGTACTCCGTCTCGGGGCTGCCCCCGGAGTCGATGATGTGGTCGACCACGCGTTCGGCGTCGGTGGACGGGATCGCAAACCCAAGACCGATGTTGCCCTGGGGTTCACCCATGAAGTCGTTCATCGTGATGATCATCGAGTTGACCCCGATGACCCGACCTCGGACATCCACCAAGGGACCACCGGAATTTCCGGGGTTGATGGCGGCATCGGTCTGGATGGCGTAGAACTGACTGGAGCCTTCTGCCTCGTCCTCCTCTGCGGAGCCCACCGGCCGGTCCACGGCGCTGATGATGCCTTGGGTGACGGTACCCGCCAGGCCCAGGGGTGCGCCGATGGCGATGACCTCATCACCCACGATGGCTTCGTCGGAGTCACCGAAATCCAGGGCCTCCACGTCCTGGGGGGAGTCCAGTTCGAGCACGGCCAGGTCGTATTCGGGTTCGGCCCCCACCACGGTGGCGTCGGAGGTGCTTCCGTCGCTGTACTCGATGCGGATGCCCTCCTCCATCTCTTCGGTGACGTGGTTGTTGGTGACCACGTAGTCGTCCGCGATCACAAAACCGGAACCGCTGGAGGGCACACGCGGACTCGCACTGAGGATGTGCACCACGCTCGGACTGACCCGCTGGGCGACGCCCGCGATGGTGTCGGGGTCGCGTTCGGGCGCCTCCGGTGGCGGGTCGTTCATGGTCGGGGTTTCGGATTCGGGCTCCTCCGACTGCTCGGTCGAATCGCTGAGGAAGACACCCGCAAGACCGCCGGCACCGCCCGCGATCAGCGCCACGACGAGCATTCCCGCCAGG
>DXDP01000305.1 GCA_019115445.1 Candidatus Nocardiopsis merdipullorum | reverse complement strand
CCCCTCCCCCACCCGAACCCGACCCGCCTTCGGGCCCGGTGGACCCTGTCGTGCTCCCCACCGGCGCCGAGACCGACCTGGCCACAGCAGCGGCGACGCTGAACCCCAAGGCCTGAGGTCCCACCCGGTTTCAGGTGCTGGAGCCGTGGGCGACACATCTTCTCGTGAGCCGTCCGCACACCAGAGTTGTGTCTACTGAACGCCTTCCTGAGCCGGCCGGCCGCTGAGCGCCACCTCGGTGTTCCAGACCGTGATCGTCGCACGATACAACTGTGGGACCCAGCGAATACCGACGATTCCCGAAGCAGCGACGGGGCCGGCCCACTCAGGCCCGCATTCAATTGAATGGTCCTCTCACTAGAAACTCCCTACATGAGCGATCACAGACCCTATGTCGGACGGGTCTACGCAGCCCTGAGCACCTCGTTGAGCCTGCGCCCCTTGAAAACCTCCGGTATGAGCACAGAGCGGTCAGCGCGAGCTCTCCTACGCTCCCCCTACCCCAGAGGCATCGGTGGCGGATCGATCGAGTGGCACGAAGACGTGGGGTGGTCTCTTGTGCTCTCTCCCACGGAAGAGCCAGAGGTGAGGTACTGGATGAATCAGGGGATCGTCGTCGGAGTCTCCACCGTCGCCGACTGGGTGTACTCGGTCATCGATGAGGTTCGGGGGGCGAACAATGACACCCTGTTCGCTTTGGTCGACCTACACACGGAAAGTGTGCTCCGCACCGAGACCACGGAGAAGATCGACCAGGAACTAGCGTCCTTCAGTGCCCCCTTCAAGCGTTTTGGTGCACTCCACGCGAAGGGGCAGTTTCCGAAGCAGAAGGAGCACGACACGGCGACGAGTGTCGCCGCCTTGGTACTCACCGACGTGATGCACGAATTCCTTCTCCCAGGTATGACCGACAGCGGTCAGTACGCCGTTCGCAGCGAGCTGGAATCGTGGAAACGCGGAACCTATCTGGGGCTTTTCCTCAACGAGCGACCTGGACGTCAACACCGCACGATCGCGGCCCTGGGTTTGGTGTCACCGATCGGCAAGTCCGGAACCTTCGAACGCAAGGTCGAGGTATCCCACTTCACCGCCTTGGCACTACCGATTCCAGTGGAACACTTTTCGCCCCTGGGCAAACTCGTGCGGGACGCCTTCGACCGCAACCGGGGAATCCCCCCGGCCACCGGCAGGAAGATCCTGAACGAGCTGGCCAAGATCTCAAACGAGGCCGCGGAGCGGATCCGTTCCCTCGAAGCACAGTTGTCTCTGGAAGAACCCGACATCACGGACCGACCTGTTCGTGCTCTGGAGAAGGACGCCGTCGGTGTGCTGTTCGAGGCCTTCGACATCGACCGGGAGCACTTGTTGAGCTGGCGTAAGACCGGTGATGGCGACCCCTTCCTCAGCGGCCTCGACGGCGCGCTGAAGGGAGGGCGCTACAACCCTCAGGAGAAGTGGTTGGTGGACTTCGACGCCACCCACCTTCCCGGTTGGTCCTTTCACCGATCCGACTATGTGGCCTGGGGCGTGTTCACGAACAAGTACAAGTCCAGGTCGCTTCTGGTGGCCAACATCGATCGCACACCGGCCGAGCATGCGACGGGGGTGGACCTGGTCTACTACAACCCGCACGGTGGCAACTTCGTCATGCTCCAGTACAAGGTGCTGGAGGAGACCGTGCAGGGCGGTCTGTACAGCAGCGTCGACCCACGTTTCCTCGAACAGATCAATCGCATGCGGGAAACAGATGAACGGTCCCGGGACCCGAACCCGCGTCATCACGACATCCGACTCGTGGACACCCCTTGTTTCATCAAGCTCTGCGCTCCTCAGACGCACATGTCCGCCGGTGTCGAGATCTCCTCAGGGATGTACTTCAGCCGGGAGCACTTCGAGATCCTGCACGAGAACGCCGAAGAAGAGGGTTATGCGAAAGGCAAGCGCCTCCGGCGGAGGGAGATCCCTCGTTACCTCAACGGCTCCGACTTCATCTCGCTGTTCTCCAATGGTTGGCTGGGCAGTCGGGGAACGGGAACCGATCAGCTCTACCAGGAGCTGGAGGTGTCCCTCTCCTCGGGAAGGTCAGTGGTGTTGGGGGTCCACACCGATGGGCGCCCGCTCATGAACCACAGCTCTGGTCGCTGGCCGGAGTAACCCTCACATCAGGTGAGCGGTCCATCAGTCACCCAGGGGCGTTGTCCCCTCGTCTTTTCGTCTCCCACGGAGACCGATGAAGTCATCGATCCACCACATCGCTCTGTCCCACGGGTATGCGACCATCATCCTCGTGGCAAGGATGCGGCGAAGATGCACCCACGCGTGAAGAGTCCCCAGGAATGCGTGGGTCAGGCGCGTTCGAGGGGGCCGTCGGGTCCCATGAGGGACCGAAAGTGCCCCACCAGCCGCTTCACCTGCACGGGGTCACGTACCAAAACCCCCACCTCGATGTTGTGGTGCAGGGCGTGGCCGGTGAGGTTGGCGCTGCCGACCAGGGCCAGGTCCTGGTCGGCAGCGACCACCTTGGCGTGCATGGACGCCGCCCGGTTCGCGCCGCGCCGCTCCTTGGGCCAGTACCACAGGCGTACCTGATCGGCCATCTGAGCGAACGGTTCCTTGAACGCGTCGAGTGCCCCGGTCCTTTCTTCCAACAGCACGTCCACCACGACTCCGCGCTGGGCCACCAGGGTCAACTCCTCCACCATCCGAACCGATGGGTGGTGGGCATAGCTCACCACCAGCAGACGACGCCGAGCCGCCCGGACCACCTCTTCCAGGGCGGCGCCGGTGGTGCGCGAGGCGCTCTTGTGTCTGGCCGAAACCCCGTCGGGGCCGGTCGCCACCACGCTCGACCGGCGTTGTTCGGCCTGCTCGGCCACGGTGGCCGCCGCGAGCAGGGCCAGCCCCAGGGCCTCACCGGTCAGGTGGGGACGTTGACGCCAGAGCCGGGCCAGGGACACGGCATGGTGATCGATGCCCGTTGTGGCCGAGGCTTCCAACAGTGTTTTCTCGGCCCGCCCCGGCCCAGGACATCCTTCCAGGGCACGGGCCCAACGCCGGGCGATGGCCGGGTCGATCCGTCCGGCGATCATTGCCATGCCACGGGACCACCGTTCACGTGCCCGGTCCGTTCCGGCCGGGTCCGGGGTCATGGGAAGTACCCCAGCCCGGCGGGCAGATCCTGGGAGATGGTGTCCACCAACAGTGCCCGGTCCAGGTAGTGGTTGTTGCGTTCGCAGGAGGTCTCGGAGGCGAACAGGCACACATGGCAGGCGGCCCCGTGCAGGCGGGCGTGGTCGTCGGGGTCGTGTTCGGCGCACAGGGGATCGGAACTGCACAGCCGGGCGGCGTCCAGCGCGTGGTCGATGAGAAGACCCAGCCGGTCGGGGTCGGTGCCCAAAGACACCAGGCCGCCGAGAGTTCCTTCGCTGTCGGGGGCGGCGGTGTAGAGCAGGATGCCCGCCATCTGTTCCTCCCCACTTCTCGCGTACACCTTCTCGGCGATGCCGGAAGCACTGTAACCGGCTTCCAGGGAGAGCTCCCGAAGGAGGATGTGGGCGAGTGAGTGCAGCAGGACGTAGCGCATACCGGGCCAGTCCGCGGGCGGCAGGTTACGTGCCTGTCGCCACCGCTGATGTCCGCCGATGAGCTGTTTCTCCCGTTCCTTGACGACCGGCGTGGTCTCCCAGGCGGCCAAGGGTTCCTCGGCGAAGCGCAGGAAGATGCCTTCACCACGTTGTTCGGCGCAGGGCACCCATTCGGGGGCCTTGGTCGTCAGTGGGGCGATCCGTGTGTCGTCGGTGCTGACCACGTCGAACTCGGGCGCGTCCACCCTGGTGAATCCGTACAGGGCGCTGACTTCGCGCAGGCGCGGCACGAGCACCACCTCTTGTAGCCGTTCGCGGTGGTTACGTGCGACCCGAGCGACCCTTCGGGTCGTGAAGTCGCGAAGGTCCACGTCCCTGGGTTGGGTGAAGGCCTCCCATTCGGGGCCGGCCAGGTCCACCTCTTCGTCTTCGGTGTCCGAGGTGGTGTCGGTTGTCTGTTCGCCTGCCAGTTGGGCATGGATTTCGTCCCATACGGCGTCGAAGCCGAACTCGTCGAGATCGGCCCAGAAGGGCATCAGCCGGAGCGCGTGCTCCGCGTCCTCCTTGGGCAGGGGCGCCATGATCTTCAAGTCCGACAGGTGCTTGCCGACGGCGTCGGTGAGGGCGGTGTCGCCCTGGGGCAGGCTGAAGACCCGCATCTGGGTGGGGAACCAGCTGTTGGTGGCGCCCAGCACCATGGTGCGGGGTTCCTCGTCGCACTGTTCGAAGGAGGCCAGGTGGGGGTGGCGGCCTCGACAGCGGGGCAGGTTCACGGCGTTCTCGGGGCCGAAGGCCTGACCCATCGAACGTCCACCGGTCCGGCCCGGGTCCTCGTTGCAGCCCTCGCAGATCACCAGGACGCCGGCGGCCTCGCCGGTGGTGCCCCGCTCGACCAGTTTGAGGGTGTGTTCCCCCGCCTCGGGGGTCTGCCCTTGGTGAGCGAAGTAGACCCAGGGGAAGTCGTCGATGTGTCCGGCCGCGCATGCCATGACGAAGCGGGCGGGGACGGCGGCGGGGCGTTTGTTGCCCTCGCCCCGGCACCCGTGCACGTATCGGGTCTTGTCGGGGCTGTAGGGGTTGGGGAGCAGGTCGAAGGCGCCGGAGTCGGCGGAGGACAGCCGGTGGCACTTGGTGCATCGCAGCCATCGTGGGAACGCGGACACCGGTACACCGATGCGTGCCCATTCGTCGTGCACGTTGGCGGTGGAGGGGATGTACGGAGGGGTGCGCAGCTCCTTGACCTGGGGTCCGAGCTTGCGACGGACGGCGGCGAGGAGGCGGTCCTCTTCCAGGGGGAGGGCGTGGGCGCTCTTCCATGCGTCCAGCCCACGGACCACCACCGACAGGTTCGGCAGGTCGACCATGGCACCGATGCCGAAGGTGTGCAGGAGTTGGCTGGTGCGCAGCTCGCCGACGCGGACGGAGTCGTTCATCACTGGGCCTCGTTCTGGTCGTCGCCGGTGTCGCCCTGGGGCTGGAAGGGGTGGTGGGCGTCATCGCCCAGATCATCCGTGGGGTCCAGGATCAGGCGGATCCCCGGCTCCACTTCCCGGAGTGAGGTCGGGCAGGTGGTGAGGGACCACCTACCGTCCTCGGGGTGGCGGATCAGCCCCACGTCCTCCTTCGTGCTCCTGGTGTAGCCCAGGGTGAAGCTCTCCAGGTTCTGGAGGTTGCGTTTGTCGTTCCATCGGTCGAATCGGCGGTCGATCTCCTCGACGATCGTGCGGACCGTGGCCGTGTCCCCGTTGACGTCCTGAGCGCGCCGTTTGACCTCGGCCGCCAGGTGGTCGGCGGTGCGTCCCGTGCGGTCGAAGTGTCCGGCACCGGCGTTGGGGTTCAGGAGGGGGTCGTAGCCGCGGACCATGGCGATGAGCAGCCCGGTCAGGCCCCGGTCGATGGCGCGGGCGGCGAAGGGGGTGACCGAGAGCGCTTCGACGTGCCGGTACAGGTTCGCGTGGAAGTCGGTGAACTGTTCGTAGTGCGACAGGTCGCGGGGGCGTGCCCAGTTGTAGACGGTGAAGACGATGCCGGGGTGGCGGCGTCCCACCCGGCTGGTCGCCTGGATGTACTCGGCGGTGGACTTGGGTTGGCCGTTGACGATCATGGCCCCCAGGCGGGGGACGTCCACGCCCACCGCGATCATGTTGGTGGCCAACAGGACGTCCAGTGGTTGTGGGCTCTTCTGGTCCTTACCGGTCCTGCCCTTCTTGGTCGGGATGCTCTGAGCGGCCTGTTCGACGGCGTCGGGGAAGGTCACCCCGAGTCGGTCGAGGATGTAGGGGATGTCGTCGGAG
>DXDP01000304.1 GCA_019115445.1 Candidatus Nocardiopsis merdipullorum | reverse complement strand
ACATGAGGCTGATCTTGGACTTCAGGCCTTGAGGTATGGGCCGGTCGGAGCGGCACACGATCGCATCGGGTTGCACACCGATACTGCGCAGCGCCGCGACCGAGTGCTGAGTCGGCTTGGTCTTCATCTCCCCGGCGGGGCCGAGGAACGGCAGGAGCGACACGTGCAGGAAGAAGCAGTTCTCCCGGCCGATCTCGTGGCGGATCTGGCGTACCGCCTCCAGGAAGGGCTGGGACTCTATGTCACCGACGGTGCCACCGATCTCGGTGATGACGATGTCCACATCGGAGGTGGCCATCGCGTAGATACGCGCTTTGATCTCGTTGGTGATGTGCGGGATGACCTGCACGGTGTCACCGAGGTAGGCACCCTGGCGTTCCTTGGCGATCACACTGGAGTAGATCTGGCCGGTGGAGACATTGGCCGATGCGGACAGTTCGGTGTCCAGGAAACGTTCGTAGTGCCCTATGTCCAGGTCGGCCTCGGCCCCGTCCTCGGTGACAAACACCTCACCGTGTTGGAAAGGGTTCATGGTCCCCGGGTCGACGTTGAGGTAGGGGTCGAGCTTTTGCATGGTGACCCGCAGACCACGCGACTTGAGGAGCCGGCCCAGGCTGGAAGCGGTCAGGCCTTTGCCAAGACTGGAGGCGACGCCGCCAGTAACGAAAAGGTGCTTGGTACTCGCGGCGGATGCCAAGATGATGCTCCCGTGGGTTGATGTACTGCGGCAGGCCCGATACAGGAAGAACGGCCGTGCGGCGGTCCGATTCCGTGCGTTTGGATCTTCGCCCGGTACGTCGGACTCCACGGGGCACCAGGATAACACGCCGGGCGACGACCGTCGGGCTCGAACCAGCTCGGACCGGTTCAGGCGGGAAAACCGCCGGCACGCCCCAGAAAGGCGGGCGCGACCTTGCCCAGACGTTCCCCCGTCCAGTCACCCAACCGGGCGACCTCGGAGATACTCATGCCCGTACGAAAGCCACTGCGGTGCACCATGTACAGCAGGTCCTCGGTCGCGATGTTGCCGGTGGCGGCCGGGGCGAAGGGGCAACCACCGAACCCGCCCAGACTGGAATCGAGCACACGCACACCTGCCTGCACCGCGGCCAGTGCGTTGGCGTAACCGGTGTTACGGGTGTTGTGGAAATGACAGCGCAGCGTACGCCCGTCGGCCACCTTCCCGACCCGACCGAGCAATTCGGTGACCTGGCGGGGAACCCCCACCCCGATGGTGTCGGCCAACGCGACCTCTGTCGCCGAGGTGTCGGCGACGCGCCGCACCACCTCGGCCACCTGCTCCGGTTCGACCTCCCCGTCGAAAGGGCAGCCGAACGCGGTGGAGACCGTCACGCTCAACGGAATACCCGACCCTTCCAGCTCCCGGTCGATGCCGTCCAAGGTCTCCAACATCTCGGCCACGGTGGTGCCCTGGTTTCGGGTGGAAAATCCGTCGGTGGCGGGGACAGCCACGTTCACCTCGTCGACCCCGGCGGTCACCGCACGTTCCAGTCCTCGACGGTTGAGCACCAGACCGATGTGGGAAACGTCCGGGTCGCGGGTGATCCCCGCCATGATCTCCTCCGCCCCGGCCATCTGCGGCACTCGCGCGGGGTTGACGAAACTGACCGCCTCGATGCGTCGCGCACCCGCGGCCGCAGCACGATCGATCAAGGTGATGCGGTCGTCGACCGACAGTGTCACGTCCTCGTTCTGCAGGCCATCACGCGGCCCCACCTCGACGATCTCCAACGGCTCGGCGCCTTGGGGCCCACGGTCGGTCATCACCCTCATCCCTTCGTGCTCCGTCGCACTTTTCGTGGTCGGCCCGGTCAGCGCAGGGCCAGGGCCGGACGGATCTCCCAGGTGGTCCACACCGGCCGGTAACCCATACGGTGCCAGAACGGTCCCGACAACGGGTTCATGGCCGCGTAGTTGAGCACGGAAACAGCCACTCCATGGCTGTCCAGAGCCTGGTGGGCCTGGCTGACCAGGGCCGTGCCGACACCGCGTCCACGTTCCTCCTCCCCCACCACCCCGTAACCGATGTGCGCGATGGGGCGTGGATCGACCAAGGACCTGGCCCACCGGGAACGCTCGGGCGGGGACACCCACAACAGGCCCACGGCCCGGCCTCGACGTTCGGCCAACCAGATCCACGAACGCGTGCGGTTGAGGGCACGAGCGGCGACCTTACGGGTCTGTTCGGCGGTGTCGGGCTGCAGGAACACCCCACCGAAGTTCTGCTCGTAGCGATGCTCCTCCATCAGCAGGCTGACGACCTGGGCCAGGTCGTTGCGGTCGGCCAGGCGGATGGTGACATCACGCGGGGGCAGTGAGGGCGGTACCCCGCGACGGCGCGGACGTGCCGCGAGCACCGTGTAGGGCTGCAGGCCGTGGCGTTGCAGCGGGATGATGCCGCACACGTCGCGGACGGGCCAGCTCACCAGGGCAGCAGATTCCGAGCCGGTACCGGTCGGCAGGTCTTCCAGTTGGTCGCGCCAGCTGGTGAGCAGGGAGTCCAGTGCGCGGCCGGGTTCGGGGCCACCGATGACCGGGGTGAGCCAGTGCTGGTCGGGCACGCCCCAGATTCGCCCGACCTCTCCGGGCTGGTACCAGGTGTAGTGCATGCTTCCGGCGGCGACCGTGTGACCGTCCTCGTCGCTGACGGTCAGCAGGGGGTAGGAGTCGAGGTCGAACCCGACAGGTTCTGGCAGCAGCGGGTCGCACGCTGCCCAACGCTGGGCAGCGGACCGTACCAGCGGCTCCAGCCCGACATCGCCTCCGGGCGACTCATCATGTCGCACTCGCGCGACATAACCGCTCATCCACCCTCCCCTTGGCGGGTTCCCTTCGTTCAGGTCGTACGTCCGCGGACCGAGTACGGTCCGAGGAGGATCGGCACAGCCGTACGACTGTGCCTCGAACCGCCCGCCGCCCCGACGGGTCCAGGCACCCCCATCGAACACGGTGGTGAGTGCGACCGTACCGCGTTCGAGGCGGGCCGGGGAGAAGCTTTCACCGGAAGTCATCGGATCTTCACCCGTTGACGCCCAATACCCGTGGTTCGTGCATATGCAGACGCGCACCACCGTAACCGATGAAAGGTCGCTCTCAGATGGCGGGTCGACCAACCCGACACTACGCCCTTTTCGGGCCATACAAGGGGATCGGAGGCTCAGCTCTTTGCCGTACCACCCTGGGCCACGGTGGTGTTGCGTCCCCGGTTGACGACCTCGGGGTCTCCCTCGATGAAGGAAACCCTGTTGTCCACCCCGACCAGTACGATCCGGTCCGCGGACCCCACGTCCACAGTCGATCTTCGACCGGTGGCACGTACCTGCTCGCAGGAGCCGTCCAACACCACCACCGCGTCGTCGGCGGTCACCACGATCTCCCGGTGCGCGCAGTCGTCGTGCACCTCGCTGCCGTCGTCGACCACGAGCAGCATGTCGTCATTGCTGGTGTTGTGCTCGGGTTCGGTGTGCTCACCACTTCCGTCCGCGATACCACCGGCCCCTGTGGCTTCGTTGCCACTCTCCTGGTCCGGCCCGAGAAAGGACGACTCACAACCGACCAGGAAGAAGGTGAGCGCTACGGCCCCGCCCGTGGCAGTCAGCAGCCGAACTCTCATCTACTCCCCCACGACATACCAGGCAATCGACGACATACGTCCTTCGCGACGCCAAGAGTATGTCACGCTCAGGTAACCGCGCTATCCCTTCGTTGCCGGAACGTGCCCCCTCCGAGACGAATGAGATCTTGTGGCTCGGGCATCGCCAACGCGCCCGGAAGAGTCACCAGGGGACCGGAAACCACGGAGCCGGTGGGGGTCACCGCATTCCGACGTCGTCCATGCCGCGCAGCTCTTTTTTGAGTTCACCGATCTCGTCACGCAAC
>DXDP01000303.1 GCA_019115445.1 Candidatus Nocardiopsis merdipullorum | reverse complement strand
GGTGGGACAGCCCCTGGTGGGCTCCGATGGGGGTTTCGCGCCACACCACCCGCTCCTTGGCGTACTCCACAGCCGTGTCGAGAGCTCGGCGGGCGGTGCCGGTGGACATCGACGCGGCCATGATCCGTTCGGGGTTGAGTCCGGCGAAGAGCTGCAACAGCCCGGCGTCGGGATCACCCACCAGGGCGTCGGCCGGCAGGCGCACGTCGTCCATGAAGAGCTGGAACTGGTGGTCGGGGCTGACCAGGTCCATCTCGATCCGGCGGGCCTCGAACCCGGGGGTGTCGGTGGGTACCACGAACAGGGCCGCGGACAGGCGCCCGGTCCTTTCGTCCTCGATGCGTCCGACGACGAGCACCGCGTCGGCCACGTCGACCCCGGAGATGAAGGTCTTGCGGCCGTTGAGGACCCATCCGTCACCGTCGCGGCGGGCGGTGGTGGTGAGGCGGTGGGCGTTGGAACCGGCGTCGGGCTCGGTGATGGCAAAGGCCATGATGGTGGAGGCGTCCGCCAGGCCCGGCAGCCAGCGTTGCCGTTGCTTCGGGGTGCCGAAGCGGGAGAGCACGGTACCGCAGATGGCCGGGGAGACCACCATCATCAGGGTGGGGCACCCGGCGGCGCCGAGTTCCTCCAGGACCGCTGCCAGGTCTCCGATGCCGCCGCCCCCGCCGTTGTACTCCTCGGGGATGTTGACCCCCAGGTAGCCGAGTTTTCCGGCCTCGCGCCACAGTTCGGTGAGGTAGGCACCTTCTTCGGCCTTGGCTCTGTAGTAGTCGGGCCCGTAGTCGGCGGCGAAGGCGGCCACGGCCGAGCGCAGTTCGATGCGTTCGGTCGGTTCGGTGAAGGTCATGGCGTTGCTCACTGGTCCTGCCCTTCGTGGTCGAGTACTGCGAGCAGTGCCCCGGCGGGCACTCGTTGTCCTGCCTCGACCGGGATCTCCCGGACGGCACCGGCAGTGGGTGCGGTGATGCGGTGCTCCATCTTCATTGCTTCCATGCGTAGCAGCGTCTGGCCCTTGGTGACCTTTGCTCCCACGGACACGTCCACGGCGATGACCGTTCCCGGCATGGGGGCGGGCAGGGCACCGGGGTCCACCACGGTCTCGGGTGAGGGCAGAGGGTCCACGGGGCCGAGGGTGACCGGTCCCAGGGGTGATTCGACGTACACGTCGGGGTCTTCGGGGTAGGTGTGCACGGTGAAGGTACGGCGTACGCCGTCGACCTCCAGCACCACCTCGTCGGGTGTGGCCGACAGGACCCGGGTGCCCTCCCCCTCGGGCAGGTAGTCACCCCGCAAGGTGCGGTAGGAGGTCGTGATCTCCTCCCCCTGGGCGTTGGTGTGTCGTCGGGTGTGTGGTTGTGAGGAGAGGTTGCGCCAGTTGGCCGGTACACCGGCGGGCACGGTGGCTGCGGTGCGTGCCGCCTCCGCGGCGGCCACACTCGCCGCCAGCGCGGACAGGGACTCGGCCTCGGTGTCGGCCAAGGGTCGGGCGAGTTCGGTGAGCCGTTCCCCCGACAGGAAGCCCGTGTGGAGGTCGGCCGTGGTGAACAGCGGATGCCGCAGGACACGTACGAGCAGGTCCCTGTTGGTTCCCACCCCGTGAACACGGGTGCCGACCAGTGCACCCGCCAGTCGGCGCAGAGCGTCTCTGCGGTCGCGGCCACGGGCGACGACCTTGGCCAGCATCGGATCGAAGTCGGTGCCGACCGTGTCCTTGGCCCCGGCCCCGCTGTCCAGGCGCACACCGGGTGCGGAAAGAGGTGCAAATTCCGTGGTTGCAGCCGGTACCTCGAAAGTTCGCAGGGTTCCGGTACGGGGTTGCCAGTCGTTGCCCGGGTCCTCCGCGTACAGACGTACCTCGACGGCATGGCCTTGGGGGGTGGGTGGTGGCCCCTCTTCCGGCAGGTGCTCGCCCTCGGCGATCCTGATCTGCCATTCCACCAGGTCCATGCCGGTGACGCACTCGGTGACCGGGTGCTCGACCTGCAAGCGGGTGTTCATCTCCAAGAACACCGGGGCGTGCGGCCCCTTCTCGTCGACGGGGACGAGGAACTCCACGGTGCCCGCACCGACGTAACCGATGGCCTTGGCCATGCGGCGGGCCGCTTCGTGCAGGCTCTCCCGCAGGTCGTCGGGCAGGCCCGGTGCCGGGGCCTCCTCCACGACCTTCTGGTGGCGGCGCTGGACGGAACAGTCGCGTTCGCCGACCGCCCACACCGTGCCGTGAGCATCGGCCAGGATCTGCACCTCGATGTGTCGGCCTCGCTCGACGTAGGGCTCACAGAAGACGGTGGGGTCACCGAACGCGGAGGCGGCCTCGCCACGGGCCGCGGCCACCTCGTCGGGCAGTGCGTCCCGGTCACGTACCACGCGCATGCCGCGCCCACCACCACCGGCGGACGCCTTGACCAGTACGGGAAGGTGTTCGTCGCCCACCTCGTCGAGTTCCAGGGCGGCCGAGACCGGCACTCCGGCCTCGCGGGCGACCTGTTTGGCACGGACCTTGGCGCCCATCTCCTCGACCGCCTCGGCCGGTGGGCCGACCCAGGTCAGTCCCGCATCGATCACGGCGCGGGCGAAGCCGGCGTTCTCGGACAGGAAGCCGTACCCGGGGTGCACGGCGTCGGCACCGGCGGTGTGGGCCGCCGTGACGAGGGTTTCGGGGTCCAGGTAGGCGTCGGCGGGACCGCGTCCCTCGGGTACGGCAAGGCACACGGCGGCGTCGGCCTCGGCCACGTGGAGGGCGTCTTCCTCGCCCGGGGTGTACACGGCGACGGTGTCCACCCCCAGGGTGCGGCAGGTACGCAGGATTCGGCGAGCGATCTCGCCGCGGTTGGCCACCAGCAACCGGGTGACGGGGCCGGTGGAGGGTGTGGGGTTCATGGCGGTCACTCCTGGCCTATGTCCGAAAGACACCGAAGGTGTCGGTGCCACGGACGGGTGCGTTGTGGGCGTACGACAGGCACAGTCCCAGGACCGTGCGGGTGTCCCGGGGGTCGATGACCCCGTCGTCGTAGACACGGCCGGACAGGAACAGGGGCAGGGATTCGGCCTCGATCTGGTTCTCGACCATTTCGCGCATGGCCGCGTCCTGTTCCTCGTCGTAGGGTTGTCCCTTCTTGGCGGCCGACTGGCGGGCGACGATCGACAACACCTCGGCCAGTTGTTTGGGTCCCATCACCGACGAGCGTGCGCTGGGCCAGGCGAACAGGAAGCGGGGGTCGTATGCGCGTCCGCACATGCCGTAGTGGCCCGCCCCGTAGGAAGCACCGATGAGGACCGAAAAGTGGGGGACGGTGCTGTTGGAGACCGCGTTGATCATCATCGAGCCGTGCTTGATGATGCCGCCCTGCTCGTACTGGCGGCCGACCATGTAACCGGTGGTGTTGTGCAGGAACACCAGCGGGGTGTCGGCGCGGTTGGCGAGCTGGATGAACTGGGTCGCCTTCTGTGCCTCCTCGCTGAACAGCACGCCGTTGTCGTTGGCCAGGATCCCCACCGGGTAGCCGTGCAGGTTCGCCCACCCGGTGACGAGTCCGGGGCCGTAGACGGGTTTGAACTCGTCGAACTCCGACCCGTCGACGATGCGGGCGATCACTTCACGGGGGTCGACCGGGACCTTCAGGTCGGGCGGCATGATCCCGACGAGTTCCTCCTCCGAATACAGCGGTGGAGGGGCCACCGTGGTGGGTGTCCCTTCCTGCTTGCGGTGGTTGAGGCGGGCCACCACGCGCCGACCGATCCGGATCGCGTCGTGTTCGTCCTCGGTGAGGTGATCGGCGAGCCCGGACTGTTCGGCGTGCATGCGGGCACCACCGAGCGATTCGTCGTCGCTCTCCTCCCCGGTCGCTGCCTCGACCAACGGCGGCCCACCCAGGAACACCTTGGCCCCGTCCCGGACCATGACCACGTGGTCGCTCATGCCCGGGACGTAGGCCCCACCGGCGGTGGAGTTGCCGAACACCAGGGCGATCGTGGGGATCCCGGCGGCCGACAGGCGGGTCAGGTCGCGGAAGGTGCGCCCGCCCGGGATGAAGATCTCCTTCTGGCTGGGCAGGTCGGCGCCTCCGGATTCCACCAGGCTGATCAGCGGCATCCGGTTCTGTTCGGCGATCTCGGCGGCTCGGTGTGTCTTCTTCAGGGACCAGGGGTTGGACGCCCCGCCACGCACGGTGGGGTCGTTGGCCACGATGACGCATTCCACGCCGGAGACCACACCGATGCCGCTCACCACACTGGCCCCGACGGGGAAGTCACTGCCCCAGGCGGCCAGTGCGGACAGTTCCAGGAAAGGACTGCCCTCGTCCAGGAGCAGTTCGATGCGTTCGCGTGCCAGGAGTTTGCCTCGGGAGCGGTGGCGTTGGACGTACTTGTCACCTCCCCCGGCCACGGCCTTGGCGTGTTCGGTGTCGATCTCCTCGAGCCGTTCGAGCATGACCTTGCGGGCGTCGGCGTACTCCGCCGAGGAGGTGTCAAGACGTGAGGGCAGAACGGTCATGGCAGCAGGACCTCCGGAAGGTCGATCCGACGGGCACGCAGCCACTCCCCGAGCCCCTTGGCCTGGGGATCCAGGCCTTCGCGGCGAGCAGTGTCCGGGGCGAGCATCCCCTCGATCCAGAAGTTGGCGGCGCGCAGGTTCGGTAGCAAGTGGCGGGTGACGGTGAGGTCGGCGATCTCCGGCAGCAGCGCGCGAAGGCGCTCGACGGTGAGTTCGTGGGCGAGCCAGCGCCAGGCCAGGTCGTCGCGGGACCACACCCCAAGGTTTGCGTCGGGCCCCTTGTCCCCGCTGCGGGCTCCGAGGACCAGGCCGAGCGGGGCGTGACGGGTCGGTCCGGTCGGCAAGGGGTCGGGCAGTGGTGGTTCGGGCACATCGGCGAGTTCTTGGACACGGGGTGGCGGTGCCACGGAGATCCGTTCCCCGTCGGGCAGGATCGCCATGTGTTCCACTTCTGTGGCGGGCACGATCGCGTGGGTGGCGGACACACCGTCGGGTCGGGCATCGCGCGGCGGCGCCGTGATGTGGAAACCGGCGTAGCTGCCCAGGGCCAGTTCCACGGCGGCGGCGCCGAAGGAACGCCCGATGCGGGCCGCGTCGTGGTCACGGGCGATCACGCGTAGCCGTGCGGTGGCCGCGTCCTGGGTGTTGCCGTTCGGGTCCTCCGCCGGGACGAAGGTGAAGCGCAGGTCTTCGGGTTCACGGCCGGCCAGGGCGGTACGTATCTGCCGCTCGACCAGGGCCGCCTTGTCCTTGGCGGCCAGTCCGGTGATGAGGAACTCGACCTCGTTGCGGAAACCGGTGAGGCCGGTCAGTCCCACCTTCAGCCCGGGGGGCGGTGCCTCACCTCGGGTTCCGCTCAGGTGTACCCGGTCGGGGCCCTCCTGGGTGAGTTGCACGGTGTCCAGTCGTGTGGTCACGTCGGGTCCGGCATAGCGTGCCCCGGAGATCTCGTACACCAGTTGGGCGGTGACGGTGCCCGGGGTCACCGCACCTCCGCTGCCTGGGTGTTTGGTGATGGTCGTGCTGCCGTCGGCGTGGATCTCGGCGATCGGGAACCCGGGGTGGGTCAGGTCGTTGCCGTCGTGTGCCAGTTCTTCGGCGTGGGCGTAGTTGCCGCCGGTGGCCTGGGTTCCGCATTCGATGACATGACCGGCCACGGTGGCCCCGGCCAGTGCGTCGAGGTCCTCCCTTTTCCATCCGAAGTGGGAGATGGCGGGCCCCAAGGTCAGGGAGGCGTCGGTGACCCTGCCGGTGACGACGATGTCGGCACCTGCGTCCAGGCAGGCGGCGATACCGAAGGCGCCCAGGTAGGCGTTGGCGGTCAGTGGTGTGCCGAAGTGGAGTTCCTCGGACCGGTGGAGGAGATCGTCGCCGGTGACGCAGGCGATGCGGGGGGCAAGGCCGAGCTGGTCGGCGAGTTCGGTGAGTTTGTCGGCCAGTTCGCGCGGGTTGAGGCCCCCGGCGTTGCTCACCACGGTGATCCGGCGTTCCATGATCGTGGCCAGATTCTCCCGCATTTGCCGCAGGAAGGTCTTGGCGTAGCCGCGTTCGGGGTCGGCGAGCTGGTCTCGGCCGAGGATGGCCATGGTCAGTTCGGCCAGGTAGTCACCGGTGAGGACATCGACGGAACCTTCGGTGAGCATCTCTTGGACGGCGGCGAAGCGGTCTCCGTAGAACCCGGAGGCGTTTCCGACCCGCAGCGATGGCGCTGGTGTCGCAGTCATGTCCAAGAGGGTGACAGCCATCACGAGAAAAAACAATCACTCGTGCTTGTTTTCTTCGGAGGCCCCTCTGACCTCGGTCTTCTCCGGGAGTGAGCACTTTGGCCGCATGTGGCCACGGGGCGGGGGTCACCGTTTGCCGTAGAAAAATCCCCGCGAAGTAACTTTGGTGCCGTGAGTACCTCCCCAGAAGACACCAACACCACAAACGGCACTTCCCCCGAGGAAGGTGCCGCCCCATCCCCCACAGAGAACGACACCCCGGCCCCCGAGGAAGCCTTCGTCTCCGGAACCTCGGCCCGATCCTCCTCACCGGTCGGTGGCGTGTTCTCCGCCGAGACCTTCGGTGTCGCGGGCATGCTGTTCCTCGTCCCGGTCCTGGTGAGCGATCGTCTGCCCGAGCTCCTGGCGTGGTTCGGGCTGAACAGCACACGCCCGGTCAGTGGGGAGTTCCCCTACATCCAGGCCGAGGTCACCGTCCTGGGCGTGATGAGTGCCCTTGCCGTGATCCTCGGTTCGGTCTCCTTGTTCAAGGGCACCGCCTCCACCCGCCTCTGGGCTCGGTGGGTCGCCGCGGCCACGGTGCTCGTCGGGATCGTGTTCGCCCTGTTGACCGTGGTCGCCTTCATCGGGCTGCGGGTGTCCTGGTGAGCCGATGATCCAAAAGTGCGTGGGGTTCGGGCCCGGCCGAACCCCACGCACTTACTGTCCGGTCCCCTGGTCTGCGCGTTCTTACCGTCTGTTCACAAGTGACAACGGGTACGTTGACCGGATGGCCAAAGACAACACTCAGCCCGATGACCACACCAACAACACGGACCACACGGACCACACAGAAACGGCCGAGGCAGGCGGCGCGGTGCCCTACGAAGGCGGCACGGAACACGAAAGCGTCGGGGACGAAACGACCACAGAGGAAGCACCCGCGTCCGGGACCCGACCCGGTGGTGTGTTCTCCGCGGAGACCTTCGGACTCACCGCACTGCTCCTGCTGGCCATGACCCTCCTGTCCGGCCAGCTCCTGGAGATCTTCACCAACGTCCTGTTCATCGGCGGCAACCCGGTGCCCGTCGAACAGGTCGACCAGTTCAGCACCCAGATCGTCGTGGGCGGGGTCCTGGGCGCGATCAGCGTGCTCACCTCGGTACTGGCATTGGTGCTCGCCGACGCCGGTACCCACCCGTGGGCACGATGGGTGAGTACCGCCACATTCATCGTCGGTCTGCTGCTCGTGATCATTGCGGTGGTGTCCTACATCATGCTTCCCCAGGGCGTGGAACAGCAGATGCCGAGTTTCCCGCAATAGGGCCGGGCGATGCCCGTCCGATTCCACGGATGCGGTCGATGATCAGCCGGTGGCGCCGGTGATCTCGGCCGCATCAAATCTTTGCCCCGACAAGGAACGAGACCTTCTT
>DXDP01000302.1 GCA_019115445.1 Candidatus Nocardiopsis merdipullorum | reverse complement strand
GAGCTCACCGGTCCACAGTTTGCGCATCACCTCAAGAGCCTCCTCCAGCATCGCGATGCGCCGAGCAGCCGGTGGCCAGACCTGACCGAGGATGTGTTCGTTGAGGGCCTCCCCCGTGCCCACACCGAGCGTGAAACCCCCTCGGGCCAGGTCGGCAGTGGTGGCAACGGCCTGAGCGATCACCGCCGGATGTATGCGTGTGGTCGGACACGTCACGGACGTGGTGATCGGCAAAGCAGTGGCTTGCCCGATCGCGCCGATGACCGACCACACGAACGGGGCCTGCCCCTGGGAGTTCAACCACGGATGGTAGTGATCGGAGATCCACAGGGCGTCGAACCCCGCTTCCTCGGCCCCTTGTGCCTGGCGAACCAGATCCTGAGGACCGTGTTCCTCGGTGGAAAGGAAGTAGCCGATACGTGTCATGTGAACCTCCGTGGTAGCAACGATTCACTACCGCGGCTCGGCATGTTTCTGGTTGAGCCGCTCCCCGGCACGGTTGTTGAGGGTCGCAACGGCATCGGCCAGACGCCCCAACCTGCTGTTGCGGGCCTCGGTGCCTTCACGCTCCCGCACACTGTGGGGCGCATCGGGCAGCAGACGACCCGCCACCCGCATCCCGGCCTGGGTGAGGCCGGGAGCCAGGCCATGAAGTGCCATACCTATCCGGGCCGCCGGGGTCACGATCACAAAGCCCTTGCCGCGGGCGGCCCCGGCAACGATGCGACGCGCAGCACGCTGGGCGTTCACACTCAACAGAGGAAGCCCCGCCAGCAAGGCGAACCACGCGTACTCTCGTTCGGGGTCGCCGATGAAGGTCACACCGACGTGCGAACCGGTACGCATGAGCCCGGGCACGACCGTGGTCACCCGCACACCGGTACCACCGGTCTCGGCGGCCAGGCCTTCCGACAGGGCGGCCTGAGCATGCTTGGCGCACCCGTACGGCAACAAATGCGGTGGGGTCAGGTAGGCACCGATGGAGGTGATGTTGACGATCGTGCCCCGGGAATCACGCAAATGGTCCATGACGGCACGGGAGACGTGGAAAGGCCCCCAGAACATCACGTCCATGGCGTGGGTGAAGTGTGACTCGTCGAAAGCCTCGGACGGCCCGATCTGTATCACACCGGCGTTGTTGACGACCATGTCGATACGCCCGAAGAGATCCATGGTCTCCGCAACGAGGTTGTGAACCTGGTCACGGTCGGTGACATCACACATCACCCCGTGAGCCTCCACCCCGCGTTCGGCCAGACCGGACACCGCACGGGCAAGATGGTCGGAATCACGCCCACAGATGACCACACGAGCTCCGGAAGCACCCAGCTCACGGGCCAACTGCAGTCCAAGACCGCGCGTACCACCGGTGATCAGGGCGACCTTGCCGGTCATCCGGTGCGCCCTGCGGTACTCACCGAACACAGCACTGCCCACTCCCACAAGCGCACCCGCCCCGGCCCACGCAGCCAGGTCGAGTGCTTGCTCACCAGGACCCTTGGCTCGTACACGTCTACGCCGCACACGGGACCAGGCCCAGCGTGCACCGACCAGGACCAAAGGCTTTTTCCAGCGGCTCACTACTTCTCCCACTTCTCGACCGGGCCGAACCCGCATGCGGATCACCGCCATACCCCTCCCCCTGTTCATCACGGCCTACCCGCACCAAGGGGACGTGGGTGTACGGCTACCCGAAGGTCTGGTACCGAAAACCGTACGTGACAAGAGATGGCGAACACAGGGACCGGCGTTGGCCCGCACCTGTACGGGCACGGCCGAGGCAGAGCGAAGGGGAAAGCAGAAGGGGTGAAAATGCCACCGCACGGACCGGTGGCGCGCGACCCTCCCGCACCCGAGGGGTGACACAGAAAGGCCGCGCGGCTCGATCAACCATCAGTAGCACAGAACCACGCCCGAAGAGTCCCAAGGCTCGGTCAAATCTTTCTGCTGGAAACTTGCGTGACCACCCGGGAAGCATCGGCACCGGGTCGCCGGCGCGGCCCACCCATGTGTGCGGGGCGGGCGAAGAACAGTGCTGCGACCACGCCGATCACCAAAGCCGCAGCGGGAAGCAACAACGCCTCCCCCATCGCACGGGAGAAACCGTCCCGCAAGGGCTCCGGCAACTGTTGGACGACGGTGCCCGCGGTGTGCCCGGCCTCGGAACTCACCCCGTGGGCCTGCAGCCGGGCCTCCATCGCCGCGGCCAGCATCGCGCTGCCCAACACCGCACCGACCTGGCGGGTGGTGTTGTAGACGCCGGCCCCCGCTCCGGCCACGTCCATCGTCAAGTTCCGGGTCGCCGAGACCGACAGTGGTGACCACACGCATGCGCTGGCCACCCCCATCAACGCGATGGGCACAAGCAGTTCCCAGAGCGAGATGTCGGGCCGCAGGGCCAACCCGACCCATGCCATGGACGACGACAGCAAGAACAAGCCGGGACCTGCGATGTAGCGGGGATGGACACGGTCGACGAGACGGCCCACGAACGGTGCCAACACGCCCGAGAGCACAGCCATGGGCGAGGCCAGCACAGCCGCACCCATCGGGGAAAGACCCAGCACCGACTGCAGGTAGAGCATCAGCGGGATCGTCATGCTCGTGACCGCACCGCCCACCGTGATGATTGCGACGTTGGCCAGCGAGAAATTGCGGTCCTTGAAAAGCCTGAGCGGCACCAACGGCTCACCCCTGGTGCGTGCCTGCCAGAGCACGAACACACCGAGGAAGAACACCCCCACGGTGATCAACAGCGGCACCGAGACGATCCCGCTGATCGTGCCCCACCCGTAGCGCTGCCCCTCCTGAATACCGAAGACGAGCAGGAACATACCGATACCGCTGAGGACGACACCGATCACATCGAAACGGTGCGAACGCCTGGGCAGTACGGGCACGAAGAACCAGACGAGGAAGAAACCGACGACACCGACGGGCACGTTGACGAAGAAGATCCACTCCCACCCGAGGCTTCCCACGAGCACACCGCCCAGCAGCGGCCCCACGAGTGTGGCCGCCCCGGCCACGGCACCCCACATGCCCATCGCCTGCCCACGCCGCTCCGGAGGAAAGACACGGGTGATCACGGCCATCGTCTGCGGGCTCATCAGAGCCGCACCAAAACCCTGGAAGACACGGGCGACGATCAGCACCGCCACCCCGCCGGCAAACCCACACCAGATCGAGGACAGGGTGAAGACGACCAGCCCGATCAGGTACACCTGCTTTTGACCGAAACGGTCACCGAGCCTGCCGGTGATGAGCAAAGGGACCGCATAGCTCAGCAGGTAAGAACTGTGGACCCACATCACCGAACCGATGTCGGTGTCCAAGCTGGTCCGGAGCACAGGAAGCGCCACCGCGACAATGGTGGTGTCCACCAAAATCATGAAAAAGCCCAGACACAGCGCCCACAGCGCAGCCCACGGACGAACCTCGTCGCTCACCACAGTCCTCCCCGGACCGTCCCCAAGGTCGTCCGACCGACAGCGGCCGGAGCGACCGGACCGGTCCAGTGCATCCGCGCCCGCATCATGGAAATCGTGTCACCACTTGCGAGCAGGAAAGGTCCGCGCCGTACGGAGTCGTCCGCGGCGCCACGATCCACTCGCACCAGGCCCCGACAGATCTCACCGCATCATGCGGGCGCTTCGGCAAGGGCAGCGGGCAGACCGTGGGGCCTTCCCAAAGCTACACGGGAAACGGAAAACACCGCCCTTGCGGGGAAGACTTCACAGCTTCTCGGCCAACAGCGGGATCTGTCCACCGGCCAACACCATGTGCACCTGACGTTCCGACAGGCTGTGGTGCACCTTGTAGACCTCCTCCTTGGTCTTGTTGTGCAGCTCGAGCTCCGAGGACCTGGGCAAGGTTTCCACGACATCTTCCAACACCAGCGCATCACCGGGGTCGATCCGGTCGTAGTCGGCCGGTTCGGTGAACTCCAGAGCCAGGACGCCGAAGTTCGCCAGGTTCTGCCAATGGATACGGGCAAAGGACTTGGCAACGACCGCCTGCAGGCCGAGGTAGCGCGGGGTGATGGCCGCGTGCTCACGAGAGGAACCCTGCCCGTAGTTCTCCCCACCGATGACGAAGTGGCCGGTGGTGTCGGCGACCTCGAGGGCACGCCGGGGATAGGAAGGGTCGATACGGGTGAAGGTGAATTCGGCGAGCTCGGGCACGTTGGACCGGTAGGGCAGAGCATGGGCGCCCGCCGGAGAGATTTCGTCGGTGGAGACGTTGTCGTCGACCTTCAGCAACACCGGTGCGCTGATGCGGTCCCTCAACGGCGGCAGATCCGGCAGGGACGAGATGTTGCTCCCCTTGACGAGTTCGGCACGTTTGCCCCCGTTCGGCTCCGGCGGTGGTGTGAGCATGCGGGTGTTCACGCTGTGCTGCTCGGGAAGCCTCAGGTCCGGACGGGGCAGGTCGAGTTCTCGTGCCAGGTCACGAGGGTCGGTGATGGTACCGGTCAGAGCAGAGGCCGCCGCGGTCTCGGGAGAACACAGCCAGACGGAGTCCTCCTCGGTGCCGGAACGCCCGGGAAAGTTACGCGGAAACGTGCGTAGCGAGTTCTGGTCGACGGCGGGTGCCTGTCCCATACCGATACAGCCCAAACAGCCACTCTGGTGGATTCGGGCACCCGCGGCGATGAGGTCGGTGGTCGAACCCGTGCGGGTGAGGTCGGTGAGGATCTGCCGCGAGGTCGGGTTCACGTCGAAGCTGAGGGACCGATCGGTCTGGCGTCCTCGGACCATGGCGGCGGCAACCGCGAAGTCACGCAACCCCGGGTTGGCCGAGGAGCCGATGACGACCTGGCCGACCTCGGTCCCGGCGACCTCACGCACAGGGACCACGTTCCCCGGGGAGGATGGTTTGGCGATCAGGGGTTCGATCGTGGAAAGGTCGATCTCCTCCGTCACGTCGTAGTGGGCGTCCTCATCGGCGAGCAGTTCTGTGAAGTCCTCCTCCCGGCCTTCCTTGCGCAAGAAGTCACGTAC
>DXDP01000301.1 GCA_019115445.1 Candidatus Nocardiopsis merdipullorum | reverse complement strand
AACAGTCGCAGCAACGCCAGGGCCACGGTGGACTTGCCACTTCCGGACTCGCCCGCCAACCCGAAGGTGCTGCCCGGGTCCAAGGACAGGTCCACGCCGCGAACCGCCGGAATGTCTTGATGTCGGCCGGTGCGGTAGGTGACCCGAAGGTCCCGAACGTCGAGGAGGGGTGTCAATGCGCCTCCATGAGTCGAGGGTTGATGACGGACTCGACCGCGCGCCCGCACAGGGTGAACGACAGAGCGACCACGGCGATCGCCAGGCCGGGCGGAATCATGTACCACCAGATGCCGGCGCTGATCGCCCCGGCTGTGCGTGCAGACTCCAGGATGCCGCCCCAGGAGACGGTCGTGGGGTCACCCATGCCGAGGAAGGCCAGGGTGGACTCGGCGATGATGGAGGTCGCCACGAGCAAAGTGGTCTGGGCGAGCACGACCGGCATGACGTTGGGCAGCACGTGCCAACCCATGACGTGGAGGTGCCCGCCACCGAGCGCGCGAGCCCGCTCCACGTAGGGACGTGCCTCCACCGCAAGGGTCTGGGCACGTACCAGGCGTGCCGTGGGAGGCCACACCGTCAGCCCGATGGCGACGATGATCGTTCCGGTGCCACCGGGCAGGACCGCGGCCAGAGCGACCGCGAGCACCAGTGTCGGCAACACCAAGAACCAGTCGGTGATGCGCATGAGCACCGTGGAGACGATCCGCCCCCCGAGGCCGGCGGAGGAACCGAAGTGCCCCGCGGTGATACCGACCAGTGTTCCGATGCTGACCGAGACCACGGTGGCCAGCAGGCCGACCGTCAAGGACATACGAGCGCCCCACAGGACCAGATCCAGCACCGATCGGCCGAAGTTGTCCGTGCCGAGCGGGTACTCACCGCTGGGTGGTTGGTAGGCGTCCCCCGGTGCGCCGGTGATGGTGAGGTGGGTCTGGTCGATGTACAGGGGCGCGGTCAGCGCCAGGAGCCCGATGGCCACCAACGCCACCAGACCGAACAGACCCGCGCGGTTGCGGGCGTAGTCGCGGGCGAAGCGTGACAGGGCCTTGCGGCGTCGCTGTCGGGCGGCCGCGCGGGGCGTGGTGGGCACGCAGGTTCTCCTGGGGCCGGGTCCGTCCTTGTGGACGGCGGGGTCGTGGGTCATGGCCGCACCCTGGGGTCGAGCAGCGGGTACACCAGGTCCGCCAGAAGGTTCATGAGGATCACCGAGGCCGCGAAGACCACGAACAGGCCCTGGACAAGGCCCAGGTCGGGTACGCGCAGGCCGGAGTAGAAGAGCCGGCCGAGGCCGGGCCAGGAGAACACGGTCTCCACCAGGATGACCCCGGACACGACCTGCCCCAGGTTGAGGAAGATCAGCGTCACCGTGGGCAGCAGGGCGTTGGGCACCGCGTGGCGGCGGCGTACCAGTGCATCACGCAACCCCTTGGCCCTGGCCGTGGTCAGATAGTCCGCGCCCTTCTCGTCCATGAGGGAGGAACGCATGATCATGAGGTACTGGGCATAGACGACCGCGACCATCGTGGTCACGGGAAGCACCATGTGTTGGGCCGTGCTGAGGACACTCCGCCAACCCGACACGGCGTGGGGGTCGACCATTCCCCCGGTCGGGAACAGGCCGGGCATGAAGCCACGCCCCGAGGCCAACAGGACGATGAGCAGCAGACCGAGCCAGAACGTGGGCACCGACCAGAAGAACAGGGCCACGGCCGTGTTGGTGCGGTCGCCCCGCCCACCCGGCCGCCACCCGGCGCGGGCGCCGAGGAACAGACCCAGGAGTGTGGCCACGAGTGTGCCGGTGCCGGCGAGCAGGACCGTGGGCCCCAGGTGTTCCAGGATGAGTTCGGCGACCGGTTCGCGGTACTGGAACGAGGTACCGAGGTCGAAACGCAAGAGTCCGGAGGCGTAGTCGAGGAACTGCTGCCACAAGGGTTGGTCGAGTCCGAACTGGCGGCGCAGCTCCTCGCGCTGCTCCGTGGTGACCTCACGCCCCTCGGTCATGGCACGGACCGGGTCGCCGGGCAGGATCCGAAACAGGAAGAACCCGGCGACGATCACGGCGAACAGGGACACCACCGCGGTGCCCAGGCGACCCAGCACGTACAGGGCCACAGGCAGGAACCGGCCGCCACGGCCCGGCTCGGCAGGTTTTCGGTGTTCCTTCCCGGTGACCGGTTCTCCTGCCTCGGGGGGCGCTGTGGTCACTCTCTGTCCTCCACTGTGGAACGGCGACGCAGGATCACGAAGGTGCCCGCACCCAGGAGGAGGACCAGCACCGCACCGATACCGACCATGGTCCCGGTGGACAGGCCCGCGTCGGCACCGTCGGCCGTGGGATCTGCGGGCTGGGCCGACCACCAGGCCCAGTAACCGTCCTGGCCCCAGATGTTGCCGCCCTCTGCGGGTTCGAGCTGGATGTCGGCGATCTGGTCGGTCCGGTAGGCCTCCATGATGTTCGGGTAGCTCAGGACGTTGACCACGGCCTCTCGGTAGAGGATCTCCTGGAGTTCGTGGATGATCTCGGCACGGGCCTCGGGGTCGTACTCCTCCAGTTGGGCCTCGTACAGTTCGTCGTACTCCTCGTTGCAGAAGTAGGCGTCGCCCTGCATCGTGCCGGGTTCGGTGGGCAGTCCCCCGCAGGTGTGGATGCTGAACACGTAGTCGGGGTCGGGGTTGACCGTCCACCCGGTGAAGATCAGGTCGTACTCGGCGTCGTACAGCGCGTCGCTGAGGATGCCCGGGTCGACGGTCCGGTTGTCGATCTCGATGCCGATGGCGTCCAGCAGTTCCACGATGATGAGCCCGGCCTGGACGTTGTCGGGGCGGTCGGCGTGTACGTGCATGCGCAGTTCGAGGCGGTCGCCGTCGGGTGAGACGCGTACCCCGTCGTCCCCCATGTCGTAACCGGCCTCGTCGAGCATCTCGTTGGCTGCCTCGATGTCGTGGTCGAGGAAGGCGTCCTCACCCTCCGGTGACCAGTGGAAGGCCTCGTAGCGCGGTGGTACGTAGCCTCCGGCGGCCACGGCCTGGCCGTTGGCGCCCTGTTCGACGATTCTGTCGTTGTCGATGGCCATCACGATGGCCTGGCGCAGGGTGAGGTCCTCCAGGGCCGGATGTCCGTCACCGAATTCTTCACCGTCCTGTGTGACGGCGCCGGGGTTGATGGTGAAGGCCTGGAACCGTTTGCCGTCGGCGATGTTGACGGCGATGTCGTCCACGTCCTCCAGCGAGGTGACCTGGGCGTCGGTGAGTTCGTAGACGAAAGAGACCTCGCCGCTGCGCAACGCCTCGACCGCGGTGTCCTTCTCCGCGTAGTAGCGGAAGACGAGTTCGTCGAAGCCTGGGGCACCACGCCAGTGATCGGGGTTGGCCTCCAGGGTGATGTGCTCTCCCCGGTCGTGTTCGGTGAGAACGAACGGGCCGCTGCCCACGGTCGGGAAGTCCTCGTTGGCGTAGTCGGAGAAGGCATCACCCTCCTCCTCCAGGATCGGTTCCCACACGTGGCGGGGCACGATCGGCACGTTGAGGGAGGTCATGGTCGCCTGTGGTTCTTCGAGTTCGACGACGACGGTGTGGTCGTCCTCGGCGGTGACCGACTCGAAGCCGGCGACGTAGTTGCCCGAGGCGATCGCCGCGGAGTCGTTCTCCATGATCGTGGTCAAGGTCCAGGCCACGTCGTCGGCGGTGAGTTGTTCACCGTCGCTGAACCGTGCGTCGTCACGCACGTTGAAGGTCCAGGTCAGGCCGTCCTCGGAGGTTTCCCAGTCTTCTGCCAGCGAGGGTGCGGGTTCACCGGTGTCCGGGTCGACCGTGACCAGTTGGTCGTAGACGTGTCTGAGGATGTTGGTGGTGACCGCGAGCTGGGCCGTGAAAGGGTTGAAGGAATCGACCTGCTGGGCGATGGCGACGGTCAGTGTGTTTGTTTCGTCGCTGTCGTCCGCGACCGCGGGTACTGCGGTCACGCCGCTGACCAGGAACAATGCGGCACCGATGGCCGCAACGCGCCGGAGGAGGGGTCCGGTGGGAGGGCGATGGGAGTTCATGTGCGGCCCCTGTCAGGATTCGTGGGGTCGGTGGCCTGCGCCATCCGGGGTAGTTGGTTGTTTACCAACGTGAGGTGATGTCGGTCAATGACTTTCGGCAGGTGCCATGACATCGGTATACATTCGATTCGTGAGCCCGAAACCCCAGCGTTTCCTGCGTTCTGAGTGACGAATGTGAGTGTTGGCCACCGACTCTCCGAATTCGCCGGAGTGCCGATACTCCGCTACCGTTTCGCCCATGATGGGGCACTCGCACGCACTCAGCGGTGTGGTCGGCGGCATGGCGGTCGCCGCCGCTGTACAGGACCGGGACATCTTCGGACTCACCTTTCACCTGGGTCCGGGGGAGATCATCGCCGGTTCACTGGTGTGCGCGGGTGCCGCGCTGCTGCCGGACGTGGATCACAGGAGCGCGACGGTCACCAAGACCTACGGCAAGGTCACCGAGGTGCTCAGCGACATACTGAACTTCCTCTTCGGTGGCCACCGCATGGGCACCCATTCGTTCTTCTTCGCCGCGCTCATGGGGGCGCTGGTGACCCTGCTGGCCCTGTGGTCGGAACTGGCCGTGCAGATCTTCGTCTTCCTGCTCATCGGCATCGCCCTGCAGGGGCTGGGCTTTGGTCTGGACAAGAACCGCACGGCCTCGGGCGTGATCAACGCGCTGGCCACAGCCGCCATCACCCTGGCCCTGTACTCGACCGGGACCGATTACAGCTGGCTGGGGCTTGCCGTGGCCTTCGGCATCATCCTGCACTTCTTCGGTGACATGGTCACCAAGATGGGGGTGCCGATCTTCTGGCCCTTCTACAAAAAGCGCATCGGTCAAGGTCGGGGCTTTGCCACCGACGGCCCCGTCGAACAGAAGGTCATCACCCCGCTGTTGACCGTCGGGGTGGTCATCGGTTCCATCTACCTCTTCGACTGGCCGGCTCTGCTGCCCGAGTACTGACGGGCGACGAAGACACCCGCCCGTTGTGGCAGGCCCACGCAGCACGCTCCTGAACCGATTCATGACACCCTGGCTCTTCCACCGCTGGTGATAGTCTCCGGTCGGCCGACACCAGCATGTCCTCCTCCGACCGGCCGTGGAGGATCCGGGCCAGGTACTGCTTCCCGGCGCCCTTGCCGCCGCCACCCGGCCTCACAGCGGTGACCAGGGGTACATGAGCCACAACTCGTCGAAGCAACCACCCACACCTGGGGGAAGGCCGACGGGACGGCAGATCCGCCGCTGCGCGAGCGGTGACATCTTGCTGTCCGGTTCGAAGAACTT